>JALOPK010000254.1 GCA_025453925.1 Candidatus Eiseniibacteriota bacterium
TCTCCCTTCTCCCGGAGGCTTGATAGACAGAGCGGCGGCAGCAAGAAACACGGCGAGGGCCTCGATGGGAAGCCCCCGCCGCGGCATCTCATGTCAGGGGCGGTCTACAGCACCTCCTGCCAGTTCTCCCGGGTTGCCTGCCACTGGACCGTGCCGTTTTCACGGCGCAGGTCGGGGAAGCACGGGGGAGGATCGGCGCAGCCTCGATCGTCGAGGGTCCAGTCCGTCCCGTAGCCATGCTGGTAGTCGCTGCTTTCCGTGGCATGGAGCTGACCCTGCATGATGCCGCCGTAGATCATCATGATGCCTTCGCGCTCGCGGCTCGTGGCCTTTTCGACCCGGATACTCGCATTGCAGTGGGTCCCCACGTAGAACCCGAAGATCTGCCGGTCGCCCTCCACTCCCGGTTTCTGCGGGAAGAATAGGTCGCCGTCGGCACCGGTCTTCCAGCCTCCCATGAGGCCCAGACGGTCGTCGCTGGAAGGATCCAGGCGCGGGTCACTGGCGTAGAGGATGTCGCCGATGACCTTGATCTCCTGCCCTGCCATGATGGTGAGCCGCCCGTTGAGCGTTCCCTGCAAGTAGACATCACCCTTGTTTCCAGTAGCGTTTATCGCGACGACGCAGTTGGTCGTAATCGGCCTGATCACTCCGTTCGGCGCGGTGTTCCACGGCGCTATGAGGCCGCCCGGCTGGTAGATGCGCATGGTGCCGTCTGCGATGAGCGTAATGTAGGTGCCGTTGCCGTTGCCGGGGAGCATGTACCCGCTGGCGGTCGCGCACGTAGCGGTCGGATCGGTATCCACCGTGCAGTCGATTTCCGCGACGTTCAACTGGTAGCCCTCGTAGAACGTCCCGTATCCGGGCGGACAGCCGCCGCCCTGGTCGAGCCCGGAGCACTGGAACCGGTCCGGCGTGACCGTGACCTTGCCGTAGAAGCGCGGCCCCCGCGGAGGATACCTATCGCTGTTGGTGATCTTCGGCGTCTTGTTGAAGTGGACACGGCCGGTCGTCACGTCGAAGTCTCCGTACCATGCGTTGATGGCGCAGCATCCGGTCACCAGCATGCAGGCCGGTGACTCCTTCCGCAACACCACATCCAGCTCCGTGGTCGTCACGTTGGACCGGCCGCCTGCCTGGCGGGTGCAGGCCGAACGAACCTTGTACCCCCAGCCCTGGTATTGATTGGAGCAGTTGTTGGAGTCGGCATACACGATGGAAACGTTGGCGCTCGCCCCGTCGGGGTACGAGTAGGTCCCCAGGGTGTAGGCACCCGCATTGGCGCAGGGGGGCGGATCCTGGGCCTGCAGCCACTGGTAGCCCCAGGCGATACCGCCGTCGGAGCACTGCACCCCGGCCGTGGCTTCGATTTCGTTGAACGACATCTGGTGCTCGGTGATCGAACCGACGATGAACCCGGCGGCGAGGACGCCGAGGATCAAGAGGGAGAACACCGCGACGATCAGCACGACGCCCCGGCGAGGGCTCATGCGCACAAACGCGTGCATGGTCATGCTCCTTTCATTAGATGTTGCGGGGAGCGACGGCGCCAGACACCGTGAACGTGTCGCTCTCGTCCGGCAACATCACCGAGACAGTGACGAGAATGCGCTTGACCAGTTGGTCATTGGCTATCGTGATGGGCGGCGAGACCACGTTGCCTTCAAGGTTCAGATACGTGAAACCAAGGTCAACCGCCCGTTCGGTCACTTCCTGCATGCCGCTGCCGCCTGCCTCCCGACGGAGTGAGCGGCCGTGCAGAGCATACTTGTAGGTCTGGGAGACGCCTGAGATCCGCGCGAGAAACAGGATCGAATCGGCTTGTCCGCTCTGTATGGACGAGCAGTGCCGCAATTCCCTTGAGAGTATGTCAAAGGAGGCCCGGGCATCGTGGATCATGTCGGCGCGGGCCTGGAGGGGGCCGGACAGGCTGAGGTGCCCGCGGAACACCATGAAGAGGGCAGCGCTCACGATGCCGAAGATCGTGAGCGCGACGATCATCTCGACCAGGGTCAGTCCGCGTCGACGCATGTCAGCCTCCTCACAACTCGGCCGCGATGACCGTGGACATCGCGATTGAGTACGGCCGCCCCTGCCAGTTCCATCTGACGGTCACCACCGCGCGACGGGTTTCGGCAATGGGACCCGCGCTGATCGTCCACGTGAGGGTGTAACGGCCCGTCACGCGGGATCCCGATGAGGGGGGAAACGGCGCCGCATTGAGCGCCTCCAAGTGCTGTTCCGCCAACACCGAAGCTTCGGTCTGGAACTCGCTCGCGATGAGCAACGTGGTGCCCATCGGCCACTGGCTCACCACGCCCAGCATGCCCACCATGAGCAGCACCATGGCCACCATGACTTCCACGAGCGACATGCCGTGGGATCGAGTACGACTGGTTCCGGTCATCAGGCTCACCTCACGGATTCTGGATGCGGACGCGGCCGACCGCATTGACGATCACCTGCTTGCTGCGGGCGGCATCGCCAACGGTGATAGTTGCCCCCACGGCGGTGCCGCGGGCCTGGAAGGTCGGGTTGTTCGTCGAAGCCAAGACGGAGGCACCGCCGGACAGACCGAAAATGTAGAGGGTGTCACCGCTGGCCTGGCTCACCACGAGCACTTTGGTCGGGTTGGCGTCGGCGATCACCTGGGTGGTGTGACGGGTCGTGATCGCCATTTGCCGGGCGAACCGCAGCGCGCTCGCCACCTGCTTGGAGGCCGTGTCAACGCTTCCGGACGAAAGTGTTGAGAGAAATCGCGGCGCTACGGTCACAACGAGAATGATGACGATCACGATCACGATGGACAGCTCGATCATCGTGAAGCCTTTGCGCCATCGCATAGAGTCCACCGCCTTTCCGGTGCAACGGGCGCGACGCCCGATCGGCATGTGCCGCTTTCATCGTGTACGTGCATATGTTCCCCGGCATGTGTCCAGCAAGTGGCGTGCCACGGGAAGAACGGCATGGCCCCGAGTCGGCAAGGGGGCAATGCCGTTGTCGCGCAAAGATGACGGGGCGGCCGCGGCTCAGGCTGCATGCCGCTGCCGGGACCCCGGCCGTGAAACCGCATTCCGGAGGGTGAAGGGACTTTCACGTCTTGTCTTCGGGCGGAAGCCGACATGCCCCCGGCTTCGACGTGCCGCATGTGGTTCTCTTGATATAGGACATGTCCAATATAAGACACGTCCTATATGCCTCCCCCGCGGGAGGGACACGTTCCATCGCGTCCGCCCTTCTGACACCCTCGGCCACGGTCGCGCATCGCGGATCGACAACCTGCGGATGCCCCTCCCCCGGCTCAGCCCCTATTGTCGGAGGATGCCTCGCCCGCGAGAGTGAAGAAACTCGCATACCGGTGGGGCGCGACCGAACCCGCTTCCACGGCTGCCTTCACACCGCATCCTGGCTCCTGCACGTGGCGACAATCGCCGAATCGACACCGTTCCCGCAGCCTGCGGAATTCGGGAAACAGCTCGGCCAGCTCAGCCGCGGAGGACGGCGGCGTTCCCAGCCAGCCGAGGCCCGGGGTATCAACCAGGTGCCCACCTCCCTCCAGCGGCAGCATCCGGCTCGATGTCGTCGTGTGCCGGCCGCGCTGGATCTTGGCGCTGATCTCCCGCACCTGCTGGGCATGGGAACCGAGGATCGCATTCACCAGCGACGATTTGCCCGCCCCCGAGGGACCCACCATGGCGGTGACGCGCCCGCGCAAGGCCGCGTGGAGATCCTCCATCCCCTGGCCCGTCAACGCGCTCGTGACCACCAGAGGATAGCCAATGCCCGGGTAGACGGCCAGCTCGGGCGGAGGCGACGGCACCAGATCGATCTTGTTGAGGCACACCGTGCATCGTAGATGCCCCCTCTCCCCCACGACCAGAAACCGGTCCAGCATCGAGAGCGAGGGCGCGGGCGCCGCCGCGCTGATCACGACAACGAGGAGTTCAAGGTTCGCCACGACAGGGATCGGTGCGCCACGGTAGCCGGTCCGCGTGAACACGTTCGTTCGCGGTTCGATACCGACGATGGCAGTCCCGCGGCTGGTGCTCCGCAACTGGACGAGATCTCCCGCCACGGGCATCTCCCGGGTGCCGCGGATCTTCATGCGGCCGGCAGGAGTTGCGCGGAGGAGATTCCCGCCGTCCGCCTCCACCAGCAGTTCCCGTCCCAGGACGCACACCACGCGGCCGGTGCTCACCGGCATGCCCTCCGCACCGGAACATCCAGGCGATGGCGGGGGCGACACCCCCCCCGTTGACCCGCGGGCATCAGGGACGTACTTTGATGTGATGCATCACTGGCATGCACGGCCGGTGATGGCGGACCGTGGCGGCGTAGCTCAGCTGGTAGAGCAGCGGAATCATAATCCGTAGGTCCGGGGTCCGAATCCCTGCGCCGCTACCAAGAAGAGGCGGGGAAATGATTCCCCGCCTCTTTGCATTTCTGTAGGGAAGATGCGGTCTCACCACCCGCGCCCCCGCTCGAGGGACACGTTCCATCGTGTCCGCCGTCTGCGGAGATTGAAAGGATGCCCGGCCCTCCTTCACTTCGCGGGGGAGAGCGCCGCGGCACCCACCCGCTCTTCCCGGTGCGCGCGGGCAACGGCCGGATAGTCATCGCTTCCCGATAAGGCACGATACCACACTTCCGCGATGACGGAGTAGCCCAGATCGCTGGGATGCACGCCGTCCTCGCACACTACCCGCCTCAGATCCCCCGCCGCCACATCCACGAGTCGGGCGTAGTGATCGGCTACCAGGATGCCATTGCCGTCTTCGAGCTGAAGGAGCAGCGCATTGAGCTGCTGGATCCGGAGATTCGCGGTCTCGTCCAGACGCGGCGGCACGGTGCCCACCACGGCAACCATGCCGATGGAACGGGCATATGCCGCGATGGCTGCGATGTTGTTCCTCACCGTCTGCAGGTTCAGGGGCGGCTCGACGCCGGCATCGATGGTGCCGAAGAGAATGAGCAGATAGCTGTCCGACCGCCCCGCCAGACGTTCGTCCATCTGGTTCACACCATCGGCGCTCGCGCCGCCGGGAACCCATGTCGTGTCCACCGTGGCACTGCCGAAAAAGGCGGTAAGCGCCAGCTCCAGCTCCTCCCGGTACCCTTCACAGTAGATCCATCCGCCGTTCTGCGTCTGGGCGCCGGCCGTGATGCTGTCGCCGTACCCCAGAATCCGGTGGGGATCCCGGGCGCCGATGTCGGGAACACGGAAGGTCGCCACGCTCGACCACGGTCCATGGAGCACATCGTCGAAGGCCCGCGCC
>JALOPK010000255.1 GCA_025453925.1 Candidatus Eiseniibacteriota bacterium
TCGCATTTCTTTCTCGATCCGGGATTCCCCGTTGATCGTGTTGAAGCCCTCTATGCCAAATGGGTCGACACCGCGCTTGATCGGCAGCAGACCTTCGTCGTCATCGAGCATGAAGGCGCCATCTGCGGCGTGTTCATCTATGAAATGGATGACCGCACCACGCGGTTCGGCAGGAAGTACGCAGTCTGGAAACTGGCCGACGTAGACAGCCGGGTCCGCGGGAAAGGGCTGGGCATGCGGTTGTTTCATGCGACAGTCATGTCTGCCGCAGACCAGGGCGCCGATGCCATCGACAGCAGTCTGGCGGTGCACAATGTGGCGTCACAGAATATCCATATCAGGCTTGGGTTTCGGCTGATAACCTCCGTGTACACGTTCCATCGCTGGTTTGAACCGAAGGAGGCCCGATGACCCCCGCACAGCAGAAATCGGATGTTGATCGTGCCGGAGGAATCGGTGAGGCGCGGCCTCATGTCCACCCCAATGGGGAACCCGCGCCGGCGGGGCCGAGTGTCAGGATCGGCGGCGTCCAGGTTGGTGGCGGAGCGCCGTGCTTCATCGTCGCGGAACTTTCCGCGAACCACAACCAGGAGTTCGAAGAGGCCGTTCGCCTCATTCGCGCGGCCGCCGAGTGCGGCGCCACCGCAGTGAAACTCCAGACGTACACACCCGACACGTTGACGATAGATTGCCACAACGAGTACTTCCGAATCGGCGCGGGCACGGTGTGGGCGGGCAAGAACCTCTACCAGCTCTATGGTGAGGCCTACACCCCCTGGGAGTGGCAACCCAAGCTCAAGAGGATTGCGAACGAGCTCGGAATGGAGCTCTTCTCCACGCCCTTCGATGAGACGGCGGTGGACTTCCTGGAAGAGATGGGCGTCCCGGCCTACAAGATCGCCTCCTTCGAGCTGGTGGATCTTCCGCTCATCAGAAAGGTCGCCTCCACCGGGAAGCCCATGATCATGTCCACGGGCATGGCCACCGTTGAAGAGATCGATGAGGCCGTCTCGGCAGCCAGGGAGGCGGACTGCGCGGATCTCGTCCTTCTCAAGTGCAACAGCGCGTATCCTGCGCCGCCGGAGGAGATGAATCTGCGCACCATCCCGGATATGGCCGCGAGGTTCGGTGTTCCGGTCGGCCTCTCTGACCATACTCTCGGAATCGCCGTGCCCGTGGCGGCCGTGGCGCTGGGTGCCTGCATGATCGAGAAGCACTTCACTCTGTCGCGGGCGGTGCCTGGTCCGGATAGCTCGTTTTCCCTGGAGCCCGCGGAGTTCAAAGCCATGGTCGAAGCCGTGCGCGTCACCGAAAAGGCAGTCGGTACCGTCCGCTATGAGCCAGCCGGGAAGGAAGCCGCCAGCCGGGCGTTCCGCCGCTCCCTGTTCGCGGTGCACGACATCGCCGCGGGCGAGCAGCTCACCCCGCTGAACATCCGATCCATTCGCCCCGGGAACGGGTTGCCGCCCCGGCACTGGAACCAGGTCCTCGGCCGCAGAGCCGCACGGGAGATCACGAGGGGAACGCCGCTGACGTGGGATCTCATCCAGTAGATCCCCGGGCAATGCCGGCAGCCGCGCAGGCTGCTCCGACGCCCCGCTCCCGCTCGTTGCGACGGCTGACAGCCGAATGGGCGGGCAGCAACCTCGTCTCTTCGTTCGCCCGCCTGGCCGGAGGGCTTCTCGTGTCGAGGGCCGTCGCTCCCAGCGTGCTCGGCCTTTTCAATTCGATCAGTCTCGCCTGTGGCTATGCCCCGTTTTTTCAACTGGGCGTGGTAAATGGCCTCAACCGGGACCTGCCCTATCACATCGGCACGGGAGACTGGCCTCGCGCCCGTGAACTCGCGGCCGCGGCCCAGGCGTGGGCGCTGATCACCGGGGGGTTCTGCGCGTTCGTGACTCTCGGCATCGGCGGGTGGCAGTTACTGGGGGGACGGGGGGATCTGGCCTTCGGATGGACCACGATATCGCTTTCGGTCTTCATGGCGGTTTTCGGGCAGATGTACCTGCAGTCCCTGTTTCGGACGCATTCTGACTTCTCGCGCCTGGCGGCCTACAATGTAATCCAGGCATTGGTTTCGCTGGCCCTGGTACCGCTCGTCTGGGCCTTCGGGTTTCACGGGCTCTGCGGGCGGGCGTTCCTGATAGCGGCATCGAGTCTCATGCTCCTCTGGCGGTGGAGGCCGCTGAAGGTGGCGTTCCGTCTTCGTTGGGAACCGGTGAGACAGCTCCTCAAGACAGGGATCCCGCTCCTTGTCGTCGGGCAGATCTATGCGTGGTGGACGGTGCTGGACTCCACGCTCGTCCTCAGGTACGCCGGCACCGAAGGTCTGGGGCTCTACGCATTGGCCGCGCTCGCCGGACCGACGGTCGGCATGGTGCCGCACGCGCTGAGCCAGGTCGTGTATCCGCGCATGGCGGAGGAGTACGGCCGCACCCGGCACATCCGGCCCCTCCTGCGCATGGTGTGGTCGCCGGTGCTCCAGAGCTTCGCCGTGACCGCCCTCTTGGTGGCGGTCTCCTGGGTGGCACTGCCCTACGCGGTTCGAATGATACTGCCGAAGTACGTTGGCGGGATTCAGGCGGCTCAGTGGTCCCTCGTGGCGACACTCCCACTGACTTTCATGCCGGTGAACAACGTGTTCAATGTCGTGAAGCGGCAGGATCTCCTTGGCGCGGCCATCGCGTTTGGCATGGCGGTGTACGTCGGTGTCATGTTTCTTCTTGGCGGCACACACGCTCGACTCGCTGCGTTTCCCCAGGCGATGCTGGTTGGCCGGGTGTGTTTCATCTCCCTCTGCGTTCTACTGATCACCCGGCTGCGCCTGCATCCGGACCCCAGATAGGGACATGGGCGCGAACACCAGGGGCAGAAGGCGCGGCGGAGGCGATCCAGCCGGAGACGCGGGCTGCCCCCCGGCGCCCCCCGAATGACCGTGACGAGTGGACGACACCTGATGACCCAGTATGATTCCTCATCATCGCAGCGCTCAGGCCGTCATGAAGCCCGGGACGTGGTGCGCGAGATCCTGCCCTGCGTGGATGCCCTCCTGGCATCGCTGCCGCCGGGAACTGGCCCCGCCCGCCAATGCCTGGAGATCGAGCGTGCGCTCATGGAACCAGGATTCGGAGGATTGCCGCTGGGTTCGACGCTCACCGACAGCCTCGGAAGCCTGTTCTACCGCAAGGTCAACCCCACTGGCGCCGCGGCCTCGGCGCGAGAGCTGGGGGCGTATGTTTTCCATGCGTGGCGAGGTGTGCGAGTTCCGCCCGGGGGCGTGGGCGGCCCGACCGGTCTCGCGCGGGTCATCCTCGCGACTATCAGCTCCCGTTCCTACAACCGTCGGTGGGCTCCCGCGGTCAGCCGCCTGCTTGCCCCCCAGGATTGCCTCGTGATCACCGATGATTCCGGCCTGCGTCAACTCTTGCCCACGGGAACCTCGTCATTGCGTTGGAGCAACATGCCCGGCATCGACATGCCCAGATGGAGACGCGTCTACCGCGAGGGGTCTCGCCGTCGGAGGGACGCGATCGGAGCACTCCGGCGACGATACGGGTTCTCCCGGCTGGCAGCACTCACGCTTGAACACGCACTGCTCGTCTCATCGCAATGGATGTGCCGCGCCGCGCGATTTCTGGACGCCACGATGCCGTCAGCAGTACTCGTCGAGTATGACCGGAACACCCGGGGGGCCTGTCTGGTTCTGGCCGCCCGCCAGCGCGGCATCCCCACCATGACCCTCATGCATGGCGTAATCAACGGGCCCTTCGGCTACACACCCGTTCTTGCCGAGAGGGTGCTGTGCTGGGGAACCCTCCAGCGTGAACAACTCATCAGCCTGGGGACTCCGCCGGGACGCATTGATGTGGTCGGGTATCCCCCCCTGGATCCCGGCCTCAGCGCCGAACGGCCGATGATTCGACGCCGGCTGGGGATCTCCGAGGACGCGGTGGTTGCGCTGCTCGCTACTAATCCGGTGGGGCTGGGGGACCGGATGCGCCTGGCAACGCTTTTCTGCGAAGCAGTGCTGCGGGTGGAGGGAGTCTGCGGGGTCGTCCGGCTTCATCCCTCAGAGTCGATGTCTGCCTACCAGGATGTGCGTGGCCGATACCCCGGGGTACGGTTCACCGCAAACCAGGAGATGACCCTGGAAGAGGCGATCGTGCTTGGGGACGTCTCGGTGGTCCACGCCAGCGGTTTCGGGGGGGAAGCACTCGCAATGGGAGGGCTCTGCATTGTCCTCGATGCGCTTCAACGCGCGTTTGGACATGCCGAGGATCTCACACGCCGGGGGGGAGTGCCCAGCGTCCAGAATGGCGAGGAACTCGCGGCGCTGCTGGAGAGGATCCGCGACGACGCAGCGTACCGGAGTTACCTCAGGGAGGAGGCGCATGGTTTCGTTCGGGCGCAGTATCACGCGCTGGGAGACGCCGCGTGCCGCAATATCGCTTCCGTCGTGCAGGAACACACCGCGGGCTCCGGCGCGCGCGGGCCGCTCGCCGCAGATTCGAAACCCGAGCCTGTCTTGAACACTCCGCACTGAGGTGCCGCTCGCCTCGAGGAGAGGTTGCCCATGCTCAGCAGAAACATACTCCGCATCCTGTTCGCCACCAGGGCTGTGTTAAGGCTCTCGCTCGATCGCGTCGTGATCGCCCCGCTCCTGCGGCTGCTCGGGGTCGAATTCGGGAAGGGCTGCCGTTTCTCAGGCATGCCCATCGTGAAACGCCACCCAGACTCGCGCATCATAGTGGAGCGTGGCGTTCTGGTGATCAGCCGGGGTGACGAGAACCCCGCCACGATCCCGCACCGCACCATGCTCTCCACCCTCGGCAAGGGGGCGATCATTCGCATCGGCGCGGATGCCGGCATCTCAGGCGCTTCCATCGCGGCCAGCATTGCGGTGGAGATCGGCGAGCGTTCCCAGATCGGCTCCGGCGCCATGCTTTGGGACACGGATTTCCATCCGCTTGACCCCGATCTCCGCCGTGCACATAGGACCGCGGGCGCCGCCCAGGCGCCCATACGGGTCGGGTGTGATGTGTTCATCGGTGCGAGGGCGATCGTGCTGAAGGGGGTGACCATCGGTGATGGCGCCGTTGTGGGGGCGGGCGCCGTTGTTGCCGCGGACGTGCCGCCCGGCGCGCTGGTTGCCGGGAACCCCGCTCGAGTGATTCGGGACGTTGTCCGTGGAGGCTCGCGCCCGCTCCGGCCGTTGGAGACCTGACAACCACTGAGGAAGAGACCGATATGCTGACCCTCACGAAGCCCGCCCTATCCCCCCCGGGTGGGTGGCTCCAGTATTGTGATGTGGAATCTCCTGGCGGGGCTCACGCCGGAAAGCATTGTCCTGGCGACGTACAAGCCTGCGCGTGCCATCGAGACCCCGGTATTCGACCTGCCCCACGCACGACGCTTTGTGCACGCAGAACGCCCTGACTTGCCGTATAGAGTCGGGCGAGCATGGAAGTATGTTCAGCTCCCATTGATCATTCGTCGGTTGGCGTGCCTCTGCCGAGAGCACGAGTGCGGCGTGGTGATCGGCGTGTACCCCGACCTTTTCATGATGGACGCCGCACAGAGAGTCGCCGCCCGATTGGGGCTTCCGTTCGTGTCGTATCTGCACGACACCATCGCGGAGGCCACGTCGCTGTCGAGACTCGCCAGATGGGGGAACGCCGTGCAGCGGAGAGTGTTTGCGACATCGAACCTCGTGATGGTGCTGACGGGAGGCCTCTCGGACCTCTACGAACACAAGTACGGCCTGCGGCCGGTCTTCGTCCCGCATTCGTACCCCGAGCCCATCGCCGACGCTACGGCGGATTTCGCATCGACCCGTCAGTCTCTCTTCTGGGGAGGCGCCGTGTACTCGATCAACTCAGAGGCCGTCGCCCGAGTGTTCAGAGCGATGATGAAGGTCGAGGGGCTGCGGTTCACCCTGGCAACCGCGCAAAGCCGGGGAGAACTGGCCGGAATGGGGATGGAGGGCGAACGCATTGATCTGACCTGCATTCCCGCCGAACAAAGGCCACGCTACCTTGACCTCCTGCGCCACCACGCCGTTCTTGTTCTCGCCCTGAATTGGCCTGACGAGACGAGGGTTCACGCTGACGAGCTGGCGACGATCTTCCCTACGAAGACGCCCGAGTATCTGGCATCCGGGCGACCCATTCTGGTCCACTGCCCAGAGCATTACCACCTCGCGCGGTTCTTCCGCCAACACGGGTGCGGAGAGGTTGTCGTCGAGCGTTCCGTCGAGGCGGTCGAAGCCGCGCTCCGCAGGGTGATCGGTTCACCAGACTATCGACGTGAGCTGGGCTCCCGTGCACTTGTCGCGGCGCGCCAGTTCGCGCGGGAGCGGGTGGTGGCAGCATTCCGTGATGCAGTCGAGGGAGTTCTCAGGCATGATGGGAGTGACGCGTGCGCCGCCTCGACATAGCTTGCCCGAGGGGCCGCGCGGTTTCTTGAGAGAGGAAGGAGAGGAATGAGACTCCTCGTGACGGGATCCAGTGGCCTCATCGGCTCCGAGGTGGTCAGGTACTTCGACCGGCTCGGGTGGGAGGTCCATGGAATCGACAACAACATGCGAGCCGACTTCTTCGGACCGGGAGGAGACACCCGCTGGAATCGGGACAGGCTACAGGTCGCATGCCCGCGCTTTGTGCATCATGAGACCGATATCCGGAACCGGGTCGAAGTCCTGGAGATCGTCAGGTCGTTACGGCCCGACGCCCTTGTGCACTCTGCCGCGCAACCGAGTCACGATCTGGCTGCGAGTCGCCCCTTCGACGACTTCGACGTCAATGCCGTAGGAACGATGAACCTGCTCGAAGCCGCGCGGCTGGGTGCGCCGGACGCCGTGTTTGTGCACATGTCGACCAACAAGGTGTACGGCGATGCGCCGAACGAGCTGCCCCTCCGGGAGCTTGACACCCGGTGGGAATTCGCCCGGGATGAGGACTGGAATGGGGTGCGCGAGGACATGCGAATCGACCGCTGCAAGCACTCCCTGTTCGGCGCTTCGAAGGCGG
>JALOPK010000501.1 GCA_025453925.1 Candidatus Eiseniibacteriota bacterium
AACCAATCCTCGTCCAGGATCTGATATCCACGGCACGCAAGCTCCAGTGTCTCCTCCGTCCGTGGTATCGCGGCCGCGCAGACCTCGACTTCTCGCCGGACAACGGACGTGAGGCTCTCCTCGTGGGCAGACCCCACGGCCAGATCCGCCAAGGCCCGCCATCTCCCGAGGCGGGCCTCCGTCTCGCCGGGCCGAACCTCGAGGATGCGATCCCAATGGCGGAGCGCGAGTTCCGGACCAGCTGACCGACTCATGCAGGAGCCTATCCGGAGCCACGGCTCGATGGCCTGGGGATCGGCGGCGACCGCCTGCCACAAGACCGTCACGGCGTCATCGTATCGGCAC
Source organism: Candidatus Eiseniibacteriota bacterium (assembly GCA_025453925.1). GTDB lineage: Bacteria > JAFGKV01 > JAFGKV01 > JAFGKV01 > JAFGKV01 > JAFGKV01. Next base: position 346 of record JALOPK010000501.1, read on the forward strand.
CCGGCCTGCAGCGAGTCGGCCCTGGCCAGGAGGGCGCCGTATGACTCCACGATCGGTGGGATGGTGCGGGCACACGACAGGCTGAGAAGTGCACAGACGAGCAGGCGCATCACATCGCGCACGGACCCTCCTCTCGGGACGCGATTATCATCTCGACAAGGGTATGCGTCTCGGACGTCGCTGTCAATCGCCGCACCCTCCGGGAACTGAGGCGGGACCGAGCAGAACCCTCCGATACTCGTCATTCGTCTCCAGGAGCCGACCGTGGCTCCCCTCGTCGGCGATGGCGCCGTTCCGCAGGAACACCACGCGGTCGGCCCGTTCGACCGTAGCCAATCGGTGGGAGACCATCAGCACTGCCCCGTCACTGCCCCGGGGCATGTGTTCCCAGAAGCGGCGCTCGGTCTCGGCATCCAGGCTGGCGGTGCAATCGTCCAGCAGGAGAAGCCGGGGGGAACCCGCGAGGGCTCGGGCCAAGGCAAGCCGCTGCCGCTGTCCCCCGGACACCAGGCTGCCCCGATGTCCCAGTCTGGTGTCGAGGCCCTCGGGCAGCCGATCATCCGTGCCCATCTGGGCGATGTCCAGCGCACGGATCACCGTCCGGTCGTCCATCTCTCGCCCGATCCTGATGTTGTCTCCGACGGTCGCAGAGAACAGCCCTCCCTCCTGCGGCACATACCCCACCAACTCCCGGTACCATTCGAGCGAAACACCGGCAAGATCCACACCGTTCACGGCCACGCTGCCCGATGTCGGACTGAGTATGCCTGCCGCCAGTTTCAGGATCGTCGTCTTCCCGCTACCCACCTCCCCGACGAGAGCGACCCATTCACCCGCCCGCACCTTGAAGGAAACGGTCCGAAGCATGTGTTCTCCCTCACGGTAGGAGAACGACACGTCAAGGAGTTCCAAGGTCTCCAGCGCATCCATACGGAGGCCGCCGGGGGGCCTCACCGATGCGGGGTACTCGTCGATCTCCTGCACGCGGTCCATGGAGATGAATGCCTGCTTGGCCACCGCCGGGAGACCCGGGAGCTCGGTCAGGGGTTGCATGAGAGGTAGATGGCGTACAAGCCGCCCAGGGAGAGTTCTCCGCGGACGACGAAAACTCCCGCGGCCAGGAGCGCGATCCCCTGGCAGAGCCTGCCGATGCCCGCGTCCCCGTACCAGGTGAAGGCGAAGAGCCGTGCCACGCGGTACTGAATCTGCGCCCGGGCGCGCAGTATCTCGGCGAACTTCCGCTCCTGGCCGTCCTCCGCGGCGAAGGCTTTCACGATCCGGATCCCGCTGAAAGTCGCCTCCAGCGCCTCGTTGGTGCGTGAAATGGCCTTCTGTTGCTCGTCGAACGCCTTGTGCAGCCGGTGGCGGATCACATAGTAGAGGTAGATGCCACCTGGCAGCGGGAGAAGTGAGATCGCTGCAACCCTCCAGTCGAGTGCCACGACCGCGACAAGACAGAACGTGAATCGCGCGAAGGCATCCACACCCCGAAAGATGCCGGAACTGAGAAACCACGCCAGCTTCGGATACTCCCGCAGATCATCGGTCAGACGCGTGAGCAGATCGCCGGTGGAAAACCGAAGGAAGAACCGGTAATCCTTCGTCATCAGACGGCCGAAGGAGTCATCTCTGATGTCAAGCTCGAACCGCATGTTCATCCACGCGCGCACCGACGGGTAGAGACCGGCGCCGAGACGCACCGCCAGCAGTCCCAGGAGCGCGAGCAGGGTCCCCGTGTCGAAACCCTGAGAGGACTGCCGCGCTGCCGAAACGACGGAGTCGATGACGTGTCTCAGCACCAAGGGGTAGGCCAGGGTCGCCCCGCTGGAGAGCAGCGTGAAGAACGCCATGACGAGGAGCCACGGCGTGTGCCGCCGCCACCGCGCCCAGATCCAGTTCGCCCGACCGCGGGCGGTGGCTATTCGTTCGCTGCCCATGGTCGCCCTCCACGCGCGAACTGCAGGTCATGCAGCCGGCGGTACACGCCGTCCCGGGCATACAGCTCCGGATGGCATCCCTCTTCGGCCAGACGGCCCTCGTGGATGACGAGGATCTTGTCCACATTGCGTAGCGTCGAGAGTCTGTGTGCCACGATCACAACGGTGCGTCCCCAGAACGCCCGGTCCATCGACTCCTGGAGCCGGGTCTCGGTGGCCGCATCCACCGAGGATGTCGCTTCATCCAGGATGAGCACCTCGGGGTCCCTGACCACAGCGCGGGCGATGGACAGCAGCTGCCGCTCTCCCAGTGAGAGATTCTTCCCACCCTCCGCGAGTGCGGTGTGCATGCCCTCGGGGAGCCTCGCTACCAGGCGATCGGCGCCGGCCACGCGGAGCGCTTCATTGACCTGATGTGCCGTGATATCGCTCGCGAGAGCCCGCACATTCTCCTCGACGGTTCCCGGAAACAGGCTGATGTCCTGGAGCACCAATCCAATCCGCGCCCTCCACTCACGAAGAGGGAACTCACGGAT
>JALOPK010000256.1 GCA_025453925.1 Candidatus Eiseniibacteriota bacterium
CCGTGACATATCCGTGGTCCTCCACCACCGTTGCGCAGGCTCGGGGGTTCACGCGGATGAAATCCAGCTTCTGACCCTCTGGCGAGGCGTGGAAGTAGAGGCAGTGCCGAATCTGGTCGTAGCCATGGCTCAACGTCACGAGGTAGGGTTCTCCCTCGCGACACAGTGCCAGAGTGGCGAACCGTCCTTCCCTTACGATGCGCCGCAGTTCATCCGGTTCCTGAATCTCCCGCTCTTTCCGTCGTACCTGATACATACGCGATTTACCTCCTGGGTGCTGAGTTGCGGCTTCATGGTGACTCCCGGCGATCGTTCGAAGCCCTCCGTTCTCCGTGGCCTGGCCGAAGTGGCCGCTCTATGCGGCCGAGAGCCTGATGAGTCGGCGCACAATGACGATGCAGAGGAGGAGCACCGCCAAGGCGGCCAGCAGGGGTACTACGATCGCCAAGGCGCTGGTCACGAAGGCGGCGATGGATTCGCCTATCGAAATCACCGGGTTTGCCACGCCCGCGGTCGTGGCGGAGGACGCGCCGCGAAGGGACACGGTCGCCGCTTGCACGATACCCGCTGCGCTCCCACCTGCGATGACCGCCATAGACCACCGAAGCAAAGGCGAGACATCCGTGATCAAGGAGGCCGTGACGATGATCCCCGCCATCACCGCGATGGGCGACGCAGCGGCATCAAGGAGGTTGTCCAGCCAGGGAACCAGGTATGCCACGATCTCCACGGCGGTCGCCACGGTCAAAGCAGCGGTCGCCGGCCACGATCCGATCCACTGGAATCCATGGCCAAGGCTCAGGTATCCGCAATGAGACGCGATGCTCATCACCAGCAGGGGGACGAACACGCGAAACCCGCATGCGGCACTGAGGCCGATGCCAAGGCAAAGGGACAGCAGCCAGTCCATCATCCACCTCCGCGCTCCGGTGCGGCCGGGTGATCCCGGCGCGGTTCCGGGACCTATCATTCGATCGACGCGCCTGCGTCCGCGCGCGATGCTTGTCCGAATCCTGCACGCTAGTCCCCGACTATTCTCACATTAGAATAGTCGGGGACTTCGCCATGAATGCGCCGTGGTGCCCTCCATCCGCAGACTACCATGGAAGGGATCCGTGCCTCGTCCGGGTTCACGCCGGCGGGCAGCGCCGATTGCCGTGCTCCCGCCGGACCGATCGTTCCCGGCTATCTCACTGAGGAGTGTGGTCCGCCGGCTGGACTTCGTGCCCTCCGAACTGGTGCCGCAACGCGGCCAGCAGTTTCGCGGCGAAGCTCTCGTCCTGCCGGCTTGCGAAGCGCATCATCAAGGCCAGCGTGATGATTGGCGCGGGAACATCCTGGTCAATGGCCTCCTGGATTGTCCATCGTCCTTCGCCACTGTCGGCAACCCAGCCCCTGATGCCGGTGAGCGCCGGATCCTCCCGAAGTGATCGGGCAACGAGATCCAGGAGCCAGCATCGGATCACGCTTCCGTCCTGCCAGATCTCGGCGATTCGCCGGAGATCCAGGCCGAACTCCCCCTTCCCGCTGAGGATCTCGAAGCCCTCAGCCAGGGCCTGCATCATCCCGTATTCGATCCCGTTGTGCACCATCTTGACAAAGTGGCCGGCGCCGTGCGTCCCGACATGACCCCAGCCCCTCCCGGGGTCGGGGGCCAGGGTCTCCAGTATCGGGCGGAGCATGGCAACGGCCGCGGCTGTTCCTCCGACCGTGAGGCTGTAGCCGCCATCGAGCCCCCACACGCCGCCGCTGGTGCCGACGTCAACGAACTCGAGCCCTTTCGCGGTCACCTCGGCGGCCCGGCGCATGGTGTCGTGGTAGTTTGAGTTACCGCCATCAACAATGAGATCCCCGGGTTCCAGAGCGGCGGAAAGCTCCCGGATCACCTGCTCGGTCGCGTCTCCGGAGGGCACCATGACCCATCCGATTCGAGGACGCGGGAGCACGTCGTGGAGTTCTCCGAGTGATGCGGCCAGCTTACCTCCGGGCGCTGCGGCACGGAAGCCGGCAGCGTGCACGGTATCCGGGGAGTAGGCAACGACCCGATGACCGCCTCGAATGAGCCGCAGTGCCATGTTTGCCCCCATCCTCCCCAGACCGATCATCCCAAGGTCCATGCGTTCCTCCATGTACGGGTCGGGCGGCGGTGCCGCCGCTGACGTCATCCAGTCTGCTTCGGGTGCTCGTAGGGGAAGCTAAGTTGCCCGCCATGATAGCCCAGAAGCATCGCGTTGGGCAGCAGCCACAGCATCAGCACCGTGTACACAGTGCGGGCGACCGTAGTGGCCGGCGCGAAGAGGTGCAGCACCAGACATGCGAGCTGCACCGCGAGCAACACCAGTGAACACACGATCTTGCACTTCACGTGGTGCACCATGCGGGCCTCGTAGTTCAGCCACCACGTGAAGAAGCCGGTGATGATGCCGGCAGGGGTGGACAGAATGCCGAGTGCCAGCATGGCCAGTGCCAGCCGGTCGAACAGGTACGGCGCCCATCCCGTGAACGACAGGACATGAAACAGGGTCGCGGCGGCCGGGTAGGCCATGGGGAAGTGCACGATCATCGGGTGCGGATGACGATGCAGCATGGGGAAGCGGCGGAGCAGCCCGTCCAACCAGGCGGGTCCCCGATCGCTCCCGGGCTCGGGCGCGAGACGACCGACTCGTCGAATGCCCTCTCGCTCGAACACCTCCGGGCCGTGGGGCGCGGCGGAGATGTCGGGTGTGAGATCCCGCCCTGCATGATGGCGCTTCACGTGAAGGCCATCCTTCCACATCCTGCTGGCGCCGAGGTCAAAGACCTCGCCACCGAGGGCGACGTAGGCGGGTCTGCCTTCCTGGCCGTTGTTCTGCGCCAGTTCCTCGTGGCTCACAATGCGTTCTGTCATGCCTTCACCTTTGCGTGCGATGGCCTCCGACCCGATGGGGTGGTCAGCCGGACCAAGGCTGTGTGCGAGCAAGCCGGGAACATAGCCCGAAACACCGGGGACGCAACATGGCAGACGCCAACGCTTCATGCTTCACCGCCAGCGTAAGGCCGCGCGTGAACCCGGCGGCGGCCCCCGCCGGAGTCATGGTTGACGGGAGAGACAGCCTCGAGCTGGTTCTCATCAGTGCCCCATTGGACACCTTCACCGGAGGATGACATGCGTGTTGACCAGGAGAAGGAGCGCTCAGATGGTCAGGCCGAGCGCTCCGCGTCGGCCACCCGTGAGGCGGAGCCCCCGGTCTCGCCGCCGCCTTGCACCAGCCCGCGGTCACGGGGCTCTGAGCCCTCCGGCGAGAGCGACCCCACGGGCTGGGACCGGCAAGACGTGCGCTTGGGCGGAGAAGACCCCTTGTCCTCCGCGCGGCAGGCGGGCGAGCCTGAAGGGGGTGTCCCATGCGCGAACCACCCGGGGTCGGAGCCTCTGTTGTGCGTCCCGTGTCAGAAGGTGTTCTGTGCCGACTGCGCGCCCGCCCGGCGCTATGGGTGGATGCCGGTTCATTTCTGTCCCCGATGCGGTGCCCTGGGTGAAAGCACCGCCGCCGTCCGTGCAGCGGCGGACGGGATCGGAGACCCCACCGAACCCGACGGAGCGCCCGCACACAGGCACGTCATGCCGTCGTGTGAAGAGCTTCTTGATACGATGGCCTTCCCCTTCAGGGATATCGGTGCCCTGACGGCGCTACTCTGGTCGATCGCGATCTACGTCGCCTGGCCTCTCCACCTTCTCCTCTTCACCCCCTATCTCTGGGCAACATTTCGCGCTGAAGAACGGCGTCGTGACTGCCTGCCCAGGCCGTGGAGGATTGGCGGAAACCCCGCCCTGTGGACGTGGCAATTGCTTCGGCTCGCTCTCGCTCCCGGGCTTCCCCTCGGCATCTGTCTGGCCTTTCTGGCGCCGTCCACGCCCCAGAGTCCCGCAGCCCCCCTGGGGATCCGCATCGTCGCGGGTCTCGCGCTGGCAGGGATCGTTCCCTTGGTGCCGCTGGTGGTGGTGATAGTCATGAGGACCGGGAACCCACTGGTCGCCATGGACCCGCGCGCATTTCATCGGATCCTGCGGCGGGGCAGGGACGACTACCTCAGGCTGCTCCTCACGATTCTGGCCATCCTCGCCCTGGTGGTCGCGCTCCACGCCATACTGAAGTTCAGCGGCATCGACGCCCGCCTGCCTGAAGCATCCATGATGCCGGGCATGCGCTCACCCCGAGGTTCTCTGGTTATCCCCTGGGTGCTCGGCCATCTGTGGGTGGTTGGCGTGTTGGCCCGCTTCAGCCGGAGGTTGCCCACCATTCTCGGGAACGGGAAGGTAGTCTGAGGGGCGGACGATCCGATGGTTTCGCTGGCGTGTGCTACCAGTGCCAGGACCGGCCCAGGATGACTCCGAGCCAGTTCAGAACTGGCCTGCCAGATAGGCGCGGGTCCGCTCCTCCCGCGGGCGTGAGAAGACCTCCTCTGCGGGTCCGGATTCCACCAGGTCGCCCAGGTACATGAAGATGACCTGGTCGGCCAGTCGCTTGGCCTGCCGCAGGATGTGGGTCACCAACACGATGGTGTAGTGGCTCTTCAGATCGAGGAGCCGCCTCTCGATGTGCTGGGCCGAGATGGGGTCGAGGGCCGAGGTGGCTTCGTCGCCGAGGATGATCTCCGGCTCCACCGCGAGGCCTCGCGCGAGGCACAGACGTTGCTGTTGGCCGACTGAGAGTCGCGTCGCGGGCGCATGGAGGCGGTCCTTCACCTCGTCCCAGAGTCCTGCCATCTGCAGGTTGTGCCGGACGGTGTCGTTGAGCGCGGCACCTCGAGTGGCCCGATGGATCCGGGGGCCGAACGCGACATTGTCGTAGATCGACATCGGCAGCGGGAAGGGACGCTGGGAGAGCAGCCCGGTCTTCTTCCGCACCTCGGTCACGTCGATCGAGGGATCGTAGACGTCGATGCCATCGATGAGCACCCTTCCTTTGACCCTCACGCCATCGGTGACCTCGAGCAGACGGTTGATGCTCTTCAGGAGAGTGGATTTCCCGCATCCTGACGGTCCCATGATCACCGTGATCTGGTTACGCGGGATGCTCACCGAGATGTCCCGCAGGGCGTGGTGGGCGCCGTACCAGACGTTGAGGCTCTGGACTTCGATGTGGTGGGGTGTCATCCGAATCCTGCTCCTATCGTATGACGTGTCGTGAGAGGCGCGCCGCGAGCCATCGCGAACCAAGGCTGACCGCGAGGACGAGGATGGTGAGAACCAGCGCGGCGGCGTAGGCGCGTCGCTGGACTTCG
>JALOPK010000028.1 GCA_025453925.1 Candidatus Eiseniibacteriota bacterium
CACAACCTTGACGTCATGCAATCACTCGATGAAGCGGAAGCATTGATTGAGAAGCGGGCCAGCCTGTATCGCGGAGGCGCGGGAATTCGGTGGGCCGTGACCCTTAGGTCGCACTCTGACAGTGCTATCGGCTCAGTTGGATTCTACAATCTGCAGCCCGCGAGCCGGTCGGCGGAGATCGGCTATGATCTTCATCCCGACTACTGGAATCGTGGAATCGCGACGGAGGCGGTGGGCGCAGCGATCGACCACGGCTATAGCCGGAGGTTCTTCTTTCCACTGAACCGGATCGAAGCGCTGACCTACCGGGAACACCGCGCGTCCATTCGCGTGCTCGAGAAACTGGGATTCACCGACGAAGGAACCCGTCGGGAGTGCGGGTTCTGGAAGGGCGTCTACCACGATCTTCGCTGCTTCTCTTTGCTTCGCCGTGACTGGGAGGCTTTGAAGGTCGGGGAGTCTGGGGCGGAGTTGCGCCAGGCGCCTGCATGTGGCGATCCCCTCACCGGGTACCTGCGCGCCAAGGTGATCTGCGTGTTCCGCAACGGGGGCAGGATTCTCGCGGTCGAGGGTTACGACCCCGCCAAGAAGGAGCGGTTCTACTGCCCTCCGGGCGGCCGCATCGAATTCGGCGAACGGAGTGAGGATGCCGTGCGGCGGGAGATACGGGAAGAGCTCGGCACAGAACTTCGTTATCCAAGGCTGCTGGGCATCCTGGAGAATCTCTTCACCTTTGACGGCCGGCGAGGCCACGAAGTAGTGTTTGTATACGACGCAGACCTGGCGGATCGCTCGCTCTACGACCGCGACTACCTCGATGGGCGCGAGAGCAATGGCGAGCCGTTCACTGCAGTCTGGCTCGACATGGACTCGCGTAGCGCGGCTGCCCTCCCGGTCTACCCTGACGGCCTGGAATGCCTTCTGCGCACGGCACGATGAGCAGTCCGATGGGGGGATTCTCCCGTGCGGGTGAGTGAGAATGACCGGTTCCGGGGGTGCCTCCTGGGCCTGGCGGTGGGCGATGCCGTGGGCACCACCGGGGAGTTTCAGCCGCGCGGCGGCTTCCCGCCGCTCACGGACATGGTCGGAGGAGGTCCACATGCCCTCAATCCCGGCGAATGGACCGATGACACTTCCATGGCGCTCTGCCTGGCGACCAGTCTCGCCGATCGGGGGCGATACGATCCGGCGGACCAGATGGACCGCTACTGGCGCTGGTACCGTGAGGGCTACCTGAGCAGCACTGGACGGTGTTTCGACATCGGGAACACCACCGGAGCCTCCCTTCGGCGCTACGCGAAGAGCGGCGACCCGTACTCCGGTTCGGCCGACCCGAAGGCCGCGGGAAACGGCTCGATCATGCGGCTGGCGCCTGTGCCGATGTTCTTCTTTCCCGATCTCGAAGCCGTCGAACAGCACTCAGGAGACAGCTCACGCACGACCCATGCCGCTCCGGAGTGCATCGACGCCTGTCGGTTCCTGGGCCGTGTCATCTGCCGTGCACTCCTCGGAACGACAAAGGAAGATGTCCTGCTGGGCGACCGTCGCGACTTCGCCGGATCACCTCGGATCGTTGAGATCGCCCGCGGGGAATACCTGGAGAAGAATGAGTGCCAGATCAGTGGGGACGGGTACGTGGCACACAGTCTCGAGGCCGCGCTGTGGTGTTTTCACCACGCGACCACCTTCGGAGAGGCGATCCTCGCCGCGGCCAACCTCGGGGAAGACGCAGACACCACCGCGGCCGTATGCGGGCAGGTCGCCGGGGCGTTCTACGGGGTCAGGGAGATTCCGCGTCGCTGGACCGAACAGCTAGTACTCGGGCGAGAGATCGCGGAGCTTGCCGATCGCCTGCATTACCTGCAGCAGACAAGGGAGGCCGTCGCGCCTCGATGAAGTCACGGAGGAGGCGTGCCGATGCAGGTCCCGCCTGCTCCGGTCGCGGCGGACATGCCCCCGAATCTTCCAGGACCCACGCCGGAGCGCTGCCCCGCTGGGCTCACCCTGCCACAGAGTGGCGGTGCCGCGTGAGTCTTGCGCACGGCGTTCCCGTGATGCACCTTCCATATGTCTCTCGGATTGCCGCGCGTGATGCGTGGTAGTAGTTGTCTCAATCTCTTAGCGTCCCGAAAGGGGGTTCGCAGATGAGAGTCTGGCTCGCCGCAAGCTTGGTTGGTGTGCTCCTGGTGGTGAGCGCCGGCGCTCGGATTCTGCCAGGCGACCCTGTCGGAGGTGTCAACCTGACGCGCGACAGCTACGGGGATCACAACAACGGCAATGTTGTGTTCACCGTAAGTGACATCGGCGTTCAGGCGTACATGGACTTTCCGGACAATGGTGTCGGCTCGGGATTCAGGTACCCGGCCGGAGGCGCTTCGCTCCTCTTCGAGGGTGCCTTCGTCGCGGGGATCGGGCCGGCCCAGGTTTCAGACGCCATGCGGAATACCGGCGGTGGACAGGACCGGGATTTCGTGGTTTCGGGTGGTGGCGATCTTGTCATTTCGACCCCCGGCGCCCAGGCCGAACAGCAAGGCTACGCGATGTACAATGACGGCGCGGCCGCGGACCCGATTTCCATCCAGGTGGAGCAGCATTCCTACAGCTGGTCGGCTGATCCCAACGATGATTTCGTCATAGTCCGCTACGTCATCACTAATACGGGTGAAGGCGCCATCAATGGCCTCTACGCCGGCATCTACCTTGATTGGGATGTGACCTCCAGTGACAACAGCAACTACGACGCCGCGAATGCGGTTGGCTACCAGTATGGCAGCGGCTCGGACTACGCAGGTATTGCCAGCCTGAGTCACTTTCCCCCCGCTACCTTCCGCTCCATCGACAACGCAACCGAGGCCTACCCGCCCAACCCCACTGAAGCCGCGAAATGGGGCTGGTTGACGTCTGGTTTCGCGACAACATCGCATTCGGGTGGGGACATCTCCATGCTCATGGCGAATGGCCCGTTCACGATCGCTTCGGGCGAGGACGTCGTCGTGGGGTTTGCCCTGCTCGGCGGGGATAACCTGGCAGACCTCCAGGCCAACACCATGGCCGCCCGGGCCGTGTGGATGACGGTTCCGGTCGAGCTGGTGTCATTCAGCGCCGGGTGCGTGGATGGACATGTCGCGCTGCAGTGGGTGACCGCGAGCGAAAGCGAGACATACGGGTTCAACCTGTACCGGTCCGCGGGCCTTGATGATGCGCGAACCCGCGTGAACGAGAGCATCATCCCGGGCGCCGGAACCTCCAGTGTGCCAAAGAACTACTCGTTTGTCGATCTGAGTGATTTGGCCGGCGGTGCCTACCGCTATTGGCTGGAAGAGGTCTCACTTTCCGGTGCGACCGAGCTCTTCGGACCGGCAGGTATCGAGATCGGCGGCGTGCCGAGTTCGGCGGTGCTCTATGAACCGACGCCGAATCCGATCACAGAAGGTGCACTCATTCGCTATCTGCTGACGGAGCGTACCGAGGCGCGCCTCGCGCTCTATGATCTTTCGGGCAAGATGGTACACGTGTTTGCGGATGGCGTTCATGCCGCCGGCGAGCATCAGTTGAGCTGGAATGCCGCCGACATTCCTCACGGAGTGTATCTCTGCAAGCTGGTCACGCCGAAGGAGAGCGTTTCGCATACCGTCATTCTGCTCCCATAGCTCGTCTCACCTGATCCGCAGGGGGCCGCGCCGCGGCCCCCTGCGGGTCTTCCCGTTCGAGGGTTCTCCCCCGGTTCCATTCGCTCCCGTTGCCCTGCCATGTTCTCAGACAGCGGTGCATCAGGCGATCGATGGAATCGGCGTGCTGCCTCTCCAGACGCCGTCTTGACCCTGAGAGGGCGATCGTCCCGATCGATATCGGCGACTCCTGATGAGGGGAAACGCCATGCCCGGTCAGCAGCCCAGGCACTGCGACCAGGCGGCGCCTGCAGGTGGAGTCCCTCGCCGCGGCGGGTGTGGGAAGGCGGCGGCCGGGAACAGCCGTGCCCATGCAGGCTGAATTGACGTGGCCGCTCGGGCTTGATCCGCCGCGGCTGCGCCGTCATACTGCCCCGTGACACGGCCTGACCGTGCCGCGCGTCCCCTCGATCGCATCAAGGAGTTCCCATGCGACTGACCAAAGGGTTGCTTCCCCTCGCTCTCATGGTACTCATCGCACACGGGTGTTCGACCGTGAGAGAGCTTGCACGGGCGCAGAGGCCCACCGTTACCGTCGCTCAAGCCCGTATCGCAGGGCTGACATTCGAGACCATCGATCTCGTCATGGACCTGAAAGTTGCCAACCCCAATCCCTTCTCACTCCCCCTTGCCGGCCTGGACTACGACCTTTCCCTCGATGGCCGGTCAGTGCTGAACGGCAACCAGCCGCAATCCGTCAGCGTTCCCGGGGGCGGCCACCGTGTCGTCACCCTCCCGCTCTCACTTCGATTCAGGGAACTCTATGCCTCCGTCAGCTCGCTGGGCGGCCGCGATGAGGCCCCCTACGGCGTGTCCTGCGGACTGAGTTTCGACTTGCCCGTGGCCGGGCGCACGAGGATTCCCGTCCGGCACACCGGCAGCCTCCCCTTGGTGAAGCTGCCCCGGGTGGCGTTGAACGGCCTCCGCGTCAAGGATCTCTCTTTGATGGGCGCTACTGTGGAAATCGTGCTGGGCGTGGACAATCCGAATGCATTCGACCTCGCCCTGAAGCGCGTCGACTATGCCCTCGACATCAACGGTGCATCGTGGGCGACGGGGCGCACGCAACGGACCGATTCCGTCGCGCGGAAGCAGCGGGGCGAGCTGCGGATCCCGGTGACACTGGACTTCCTGCGAATCGGGTCGGGGATCTACGATATCGTGAGCGGCTCGTCTCAGGTGTCGTACAAGCTTTCCGGATCATTGGACGTGGGCACATCGCTGCCGCTACTCCGGCAGGCCATCGTTCCCATCAGCGGCACCGGCAGCATCCGTCTGTCCCGATGAGTGCGCCGCGCAGCCGCGGCAAAGGTGCGCGGCGGAGGGACGGAGGCGTAATGCCATCCGTCCCTCCCGACCGGGGGTTTCCGCTCAGTCTGTGAACACCACCGGTTGCGCGACCCGGACACCATCCGCCGCCAGCACGCAGACATAGAGTCCCCGCGAAACGGCGACGCCGCAATCATCCTTCCCGTCCCACGAGAACAGGTGCGCCCGCTCGCCCGGCAGGGCGCCCGAATGGAGCGTGCGAATGGACCGGCCGGTGATGTCGTACAGGCGCACGGTGCCGTGCGCATCGGACGGGAGATCCAGCCGGATTGCGACTGATTCGCTGAAGGGGTTCGGCGCGCAGCGTATCCGGATATCGTTGGCCAGTGGTGGCTGCTCCACGCCCAGAGACGTCTCGCAGTCCGCGATGTCCTCGGGCCGGCCCGCGGGAAGCGGGAGCCAGCAGTTCCACGCTCCCCCATAGGCCCCCATGTCATTCCGTGCGCCCCACAGACCCGCATCGCATCCAAGGCAGGCATCGTTCGAACCCGCATCGGGGTTGCCCCGGTTGATGCATGGCGAGTTATGGGGGTAGCCGCACTCGCTTGCCATAAGGTGGAAGTCGCCGTTGGCAGGATCACGGAACCGTGGGTTCTGCGCGAAGATGTTGCCCACGCCGAGAATCGCCTGCGGGGGCTGCACCAGGTTCTTCAGGTCCGAGTACTTCACCGTCGCGCTGTTCACGCCTCCGCCGCCGAAACCGAGGTCGGCGCCGCCCCAAAGAATGGAGTTCAGAACGGTGGCGGAGGAGTTGTCCCACACATCAACGCCGGTGTTGTTGTCGTAGAGCGTGGAGTTCCACACATCGCATGAAGACTGCGTCTCGACAAAGACACCATGGTTCGCGCCCGTCAGGACGCAGCCCTTGACCACGGGGTGGCAGGAGAACATGGCGAGGAGGCCGAAGTTCACCGCGTCGATCTCGTTGTTGTGCAGAGTGGGGCTACTGGTGTACGTGCAGGCGACCCCTACCGTCACGTCGTAGATGCTGTTGGTCGTGATACTCGGGTTCGAGGAGTACTCACACCGGATCCCCTCCTTGCTCTGCTTGCACACGTTCGATCTGATCACGGGGCTCGCGTAGGATGCCAGCACGCCACCTGTGACATTGTCAACAAAGGTGCAGCCGGTGACGGTCCAGTTCGCCCTGTAGGCGTGAATACCCCAGTCGTTCTCCGCGAAGATGCAGCCGGTCACGTTGCAGCCCGAGTTCTTGGCGAAGGAAAGGGCTCCCTTGAAGTTCCTGGCTCCTCCGGCATTGTTCGGAAGGTTCAGCACCTCACGTGCATACGAGAACTTGGAGAACTGCATTGTCGAGGGAGCATTGGCCTTGAAGAAGACCATGCCCCACCTCCCTGCATTCCCGTCGCGCGTGAACTGGATGATGTTGTTCGGCTGACCCAGCGCCTTGAGTTGCCCCTCAACGATGAGAATGCCCGCGTTGAAGCCGGCATTGGCGTAGTTGAAGTTGTCGCCGACCTTGAACCGGACCACGACTCCCGGCTGGATCGTGAGGATCGCGCCGGCGGCGATGGTGGCCTTGCCCTGGATCACGTACGGCGAGTTGACGGCGGTCCACACGCCCGCCACGTTGGCGCCGTTGGGGATGTTCACCAGAGCATGCACGCCGGGCGCCGTTGCGAGGGCTGCGATCAGCGGAAGCCAGGATGCTCTTCTGACTGCGTGTCGTCTGTGGAGTCCATGTCGTGATGGGCGCATACTCGTTCCTCCTTGCGGCGGGTGAGATGGGGTGCGGGCGGTGCCCTGGAAGCGGGAATGCTCAGCAGGGGTGCCTGAGGGAAGGATGCCGTGCCGCGCTCACAGTCGGCTCACATCGAGGCCGAAGCTACCCGTGTGTCCGATCCTGCCCTGAGGACGAGGACGGGTACGGGGACGAGGACGGGGACGGGGACGGGGACGGGGACGAGGCAATCCCAGTCGACGAATCGATCGTGACGCCCTTGGTCCTTGCGATCACCAGAGTGTCGGTCGTCCGAGGGACTTCACGTGGGTCGTCGAGGCCGCACGAGTACTCGCGTTCATACGCATGGTCACGCACCGAGAGCGACGGGGCGACCGGGCAGCGGGTGAGCGAGGAGGGCAGATATCCGAGATGATATCTCACCGATCGAACAGTCCGCCGGCTGGCGGACTCGGGATGCAACGGCGGTTGAATGCGATCGTGTTTGTGAATCCGAGTACTGAGCACGAGCGGGGGTAACGCCGCGGCGCTCGCCGTCTCAAGCTCGAGGCTGCGCGGAGTTCCCCCGCGCCACTCAGCCCGCATCCCTGAGGGTGAAGCGGTAGGGAAGGGCGATCCAGACCGCTACCGGCTTGTCGCGCTGCTTCGCGGGTGCCAGCAGCGACGCCATTGCCGCGATCCTCACGCAATCGTGGAAGATCTTCGGCCCACTCATGATCCGCACATCAAGCACTCTGCCGTCGGTGCCCACGAGCAACTTGGCAGACACCGAGCCCTCGACCCCTGCCTTCCTGGCGAGTTCAGGGTAGTCGGGCGTGACATAGTGAATGAACTCGGGCTTGGAGTCGTAGGGGACGAACTGGTCAAACGCGGGGAGCATGGGCGGCGGTTCGGCGACAGGCCGGGCCACGGTCTCCGCGTCAAGGATGGTTTCCGCGATGGTCACATCTTCCGGGACCTCGACGTCGTCCTCCGCTTCGATCGGCACCACCGGTCGAGGGATCTCCGGTCGCTCCTTAAGCGGCACCGTCAGCTCCGGCGGCAGTTCCAGAGTCTCGATCTTCCGTTCCTCAACAGCCCTGATCCTGATCTTGTACTCCGGCACCGACACCAGACCGAAGAGATGCACGAGCAGGGCGAGAAGCAGGGCTTTCTTGGCGGCGCCCGCCGCCGCCCGCCGATCTCGAAGCGCCGGGGGCATTGCGGTCTTCCACATCGTCGGTCTCCTTCCAGGGGAGCGTCTTCCGCAGAGCATCGGTCCGTCCGTGCTCAGTTCCACATCTGAAGCGCGGGCGCGACGGGAAAGGTTCACTGCCCACGAAGGGGCCTGCCGTAGCCTGGACTTCCTATCGACGTACTGCCGCCCCATCTGAGGTAGCAGCCACGGATGGAGGTCCTGCAATTGCAGCCAGGCGAAGTCTTCTCCGGCTTGCCGGCTTGTGGATCAGTGTGTTCGAGTGTACTCTTCCCGTGGAGGTTGACCCATTCGCGCGAAGCGGCGGTAATCCGACGAGCAAGACCGCTCCGACAAGGGTTGTGGCCCGTGTACGAGGTCTTCCGCGCCATGGCGAAATGAGAAAACCGGGCTCTCTCGTACTTCATTGATACCGCCGCACTCCGCTACGTGGAAGAGCACGGACTGTTGGATGAGTTCGAGACGCGCGAGATCTCCGAGAACAGGGTGCTGAACAGACGCCTGAGGCGCGCCCGTGACGACGTCAAAGCCGGGAGAAGACGGTGTGTCTGAGTATCGGGTCTTCGAAACTGAGGAGTTCGTCCGATGCCTGAGGAAGCTGCCCGAGGCGGACGCAGGCTTCATCCAGGCGAGGCTGCGGAGCGCGGTCTATCCACGGTTGCCGGAGATACCCTTCGTTGGCCCGCACATCAAGAGACTACGAGGCTACACGCCAGAGACCTGGCGCTACCGCATTGGCAGCTACCGGGAGTTGCCCCATGTGGATCAGCACGACAAGGTGGTCTTCCCTTTGACCATCGGGAAGCGTGCGGATGCATACAGATAGTATACAGGTTACACCTCTCCGTGGCGTCAGGCTCCTGTCCCATTGTCGATCGCGCCCCCCTCGGTCGGAGACCTGCGAACACGAAGGCGAGTCACTTGTCATCCTGCAGCTGGTGGAGCGGGGTGCGATGAACAGACAAGATCTCGTGAGAAAGCTGAGCACAGTGACGAGCACGCTTCTTCACGAGAAGGGGTACCTCAGCTATCCCGACGTTTTCATGGGGCTGGGCTACCTGGAGCAGAAAGACTACGAATCGTGGAGGTTCCGCGGTGTTCCATATCTTGAGAAGATGATCCACGTCAACCTCTCTCGCATCTCGTTCATCATGAAGACCATTCGAAAGAACAGCATCAATGGGAAGCTGAAACCTAGTCACTCAGGCTACATGTCCTGGGGCAAAGGCCCCAAGGTTCACCTGCGGTTCTCGCGAAGCCGGACCCCGGCCATCGAGGAGCTTTGGTCTACGCACTTCGTCCGTCCGAAGGCGGCATCACCCACGGGAATCGCCCCCAGCGAGACGTCCGAGGCCCCCGAGCAGCGACTCCCCGCCGCGCCTCCAGAGGCCGAACCCCAAAACCCTGAGCCCTCCCCACTCGAGCAGTTGCACAGCCGACGAGAGCCCCGGTGAACGACGAACGCCAACTCGTTGAGAAGCTGCTTCGGATCGAGGCGCTCTTCGCGCGACCCGGCACAGATGGCGAGAAGGCGGCAGCGGCAGATGCCGCCGCACGGATCCGCCGACGAATCGGCGAGCTGGCGGAACTCGACCCGCCAGTGGAGTACCGGTTCTCTGTGTCCGACGGCTGGTCGCGGAAGCTGCTTCTTGCCCTGCTTCGGCGGTACGGGGTTGAACCCTATCGCTACCGGAATCAGCGACGGACAACGGTCATGGCCCTCGTATCCTACCGCTTTGTGCATGAGACGCTGTGGCCTGAGTTCCTGGAGTTCAGCTCTGTCCTTGAGGCGCATCTGTCGGAGGTGACTGATCGGATCATCGGCCAGGCGGTGTCTGCGGAGAGCTACGACGAGGAGGTGCGATCCGACCACGCATTCGGCGCTGGTCCTGGTGGGCGTGAGCTCCCGACGGTCGGCGGCCTACCCTGCTCGTGAACGCGGCGTCACCCCCGCAGGCTGAGAGCTCGGCCAGCCTCGCTACGAGCCCTGTCGGCCCGGCCCGAGGTCTCGGCCGCGGAGGGCGAACCAGATGGTGCCCAGGAGACCGAACGCGGAGGCGGCGATGAAGTTCACCTCAGGGGAGATCAGCCACAGCAGAGAGCCGCCGAAGGCCGCCATCGAGACGACCACATCCCGCACCAGATAGTAGAGCCCGAACGTGGCGGCCTTGGCGTCGTCGGGCGCGAGGTCCATGATGAGGGCCTTCCGGGTCGGCTCGCCGAACTCCTTGAGACCGCGGATGACGAAGGCGATGACCAAAGGCCAGAAGGAGCGGGAGAAGAGCAGCACCAGCGGGAACACCGAGAAGAACACGAATGTCATGACCACGAAGGGCTTCTTGTTGCCTCTGTCCGCGAGATAGGCGATGGGGATGTAGATGAGCACGGCGGTCGCCATCTCCACGGCAGTGAGCACGCCGAAGCTGAACGCCGATACGGGCTCGGTGATCGTCTTCATGCACCAGATGACCACGAACGCGTAAGGGATCTGCTCGCAGAAACGCACAAGGATGTCCGCCACCAGGAGGTTCTTGAGGCTCGGGTGCATTCTCCGCCAGAGCGCCCGGGGACTGCTGTTCGAGGGGACGGCATGGTTCTGGCGCGTCTTCCGGTCATCCTCGATGAGGACCTGCTGCAGCCATGCGGCCACCGCGGCCATGCACAGCGCGGCGACAAACGCCAGCCGTACACCCTCGCGCTCGCCTCTGGCGGCGATGAGCGCACCGCCCACCAGCGGCCCCAGGGCCATGGGCACCCGGCGCACGAGGGAGTGGAGCGAAACGCCCATGGTGCGTTTCTCCTTGGGCAGGACGATCGAGACGAGTTTCATGGTTCCAGGGAGAGAGATGGCGGTCCACGACAGGAAGAGCACCGATCCTACGATCACCGCCTGCCACGTCGGGATCAGAATCACGATCACGAATCCCGCCATGGCCATCAGGTCGAAGATGAGCAGCGACCGCCTGGTGCCCAGGCGTTCGGCGAGGTAGCCGCCCGGATAGGAGTACAGTGCGGAAAGCAGGTTGTCCATCCCATTGAGCAGGCCGATGACCAACGGGCCGCCACCCAACGCCACCAGGTAGATGGGCAGGAAGCGTTCCGCCATCTTCTCGCCCATGCCCACGAGCACCACCATGCCCAACAGCCCCAGCATGCTCCGGCGCAATCCCAGGAACTCGACCACCGATCGTCGCATCTGCGTTCTCCATGCCATGGCTGTGGGAGAGGGGATCTCATCAACAGCACAAGCCAATGGAACACGCCCCTGGAGTCAACTCCCGGCTCGCGACACCGATAGGACGGCCCTTGCGCTCGCGGACCACTGCCGTCTGCAGGGCTCGATCTGCGCAACAACCGCCACGACGATAGGCTACATCGCAGCGAGGAGCTTCGGCCGCCGCAGGGCTCAAGACCAGGTGCGCGAGCTACCTGGATTATTCGCGGTCGCTCCCGTAAACCGGGACACCTTGGATCGAGCCCCTGACACCGGCTTTGCTGACAACGAAGACGCGGTGGTGCACGAGGCGGCACGAGCAATCGGGGCGACCGCGATCGTCACGCGAGACCGTGATGGCTCCGCAAAATCCATTCCTCCCGTCTTCGACCCGCGGGACCTGTTGGCACCGATGGCGGCAGAGGTGCCGCAGGCGGTGCAAGTCGGGACCGCTGAGCGGGCACGTCCGGACGGGTCATATAGGACAGATCCTATATAGGACACGTCCTATATCAATACGGAGTGCTGCCCGCATGTTGTTCTCAGTCGCGTCGTTGCGCCGGCCGGCTTGACCCGACGGAGGCGACCCTGTTTCTTTGAGGTCACCGTGTCCCATGGACCACCTTCACCGCGGGGCAGAGATGGATGCGATAGGATTCCGCACATGCCCTCTCAAGCCGGCGGTGCTCCTCGGAGGCTGTGTTGTTACCAGACCAGAGGAGCGCGCACCCATCGCCCCGACCGGTCCCTTCTAGCCCTACGAATCCACGGCCGATGGTTGCCCGACCCCTGCATCAAGCGACCGAGAACCAACAGGGGCTGACCCGCAATCCTGCCGTGTCCAGAATTCGACTGACTGACTCAGAGGTCGTCTGCCCGCGCATGGGCAAGATCGCGGTGATAGGCCCCAACTTCTGCCGCCTATCACCGGCAGCACTTCTCGGCCCGTTCGGGCCGAGACCAAAGCACGGCAATGCCTTCCGCGAGATGCTCGTTGAACTCGGTGCTGTGATAGACTGCAAAGACCGCACTCTATCCCAGAGTAGCCGAAGTGCTCATGCCTGATACGCTGAAACCACCCCATAAACCCAAGGAGGAGACGCGAGAGGATATCCATACGTCTCGAAAACCCTTGTGGGGTCGGCTACGTTTCTACACTGCGTTCGTGTGGCGCTTTGTGGTGCTGCAGCGCCCGGAACCGCTCATCTACGGTGTCGCCCTCACGGACCGCTGCAACCTTGCCTGCCGCGGCTGTCACGTCTCCAACACCGGCCGTCCCGATATGAGCTGGGATCACCTGGTCACCGCACTGCAGGACGCGTGGAGCCGCGGGTTCCGCGAGCTGTACTTCAGCGGCGGAGAACCCATGCTGTGGCGCGCCGAAGACCATACGCTCAAGGACGCGATCGCCGAGGCGAGACGGATCGGTTTCTTCCACGTGCATGTCTACACCAACGGCCTGCTTGGACTTGAACCCTCGGCTGATTTCGTCTGGGTCAGTATGGATGGGTTGACCGGCACCTTCGATATGCGGCGTGGCAATCACTTTCATCAGGTCGAACACGCCGTTCGCACGGGTTCGCATCCCAGGGTCGCCGTGATCTATGTGATTGATCGCAACACCGCCGCGGGCGTCGAGCTGTTCCTGAAGTGGGTGGATGAAACGAGATTCCCCATCATCGGTGTGATGTTCTACTTCCATACTCCCTACTACGGGCGCGACGAGCTGTTCCTGACCGCTGAGGAGCGCGCACCGATCATCGACCGACTACTCGAGTGCATCCGGGCCGGACAGCCGGTGCTCAACTCAAGGGCAGGCTTGTCGGCGTTGAAATCCGGCAACTGGCCGCGCCGGTTTCGCGTGGCTTCGGTGAGGGATGTTGACGGCGAGTCGGTATGCTGTCGCGCCTCCGACGAGGTGTGCGCGGATTGCGGTTACGCGGCGTGCACCGAACTCACTGAGTCTCAACGCCTGCGACCGAGCGCGCTGCTCGGCATGACGAGGTATTGGTGAGCAGTTCAGGCCGTTGGCCACTTCGCGTCATCACGCGCACCCTTCGCCGTTACCTCGTGGGGGCTGAACAACGCTGGGTTTTCGAGCGGCCGCCGCCGGACTGGACCCCGCCGCACATCGCGCGCACTTCGCTGTATCTGCACGTGCCTTTCTGTCGCCATTCTTGTCCCTATTGTCCCTACACAAAAGTCCCGTATCGCGCGTCACTCATGGAACCCTACACCAGAGCGGCGCTCGCCGAGGTGGACTGGTGGGCCCGTGCAGCTGGACCGGCCGAGCTCACGAGTATCTACATCGGCGGAGGCACGCCGACGCTCGCGTTGGACGCCGTCGGCCGTGTGCTGACGCGTGTGCGTGAGAAGTTTCGTCTGACGGGCGACATCTGCATCGAGACCAATCCCGCTGATGTGGACGATGAGACCGTGCAGCGTTTGCATGACATGGGGGTCGAGCTCGTTTCGCTGGGCGTAGAATCATTCCGACCAGAGAATCTTGCCGTGCTCGGGCGCGACTACGAGCCCCATATCGCCGAGCGTGCCCTGGCGTTGCTTGCGGGGAGTAGCTTTGCCTCGGTCAACGCGGATATCATGTTTGCCCTACCACGCCAGACTGCCGCAGACGTGACTGCCGACTTGGCCCGAGCTGCCCAGCTCGGCGCGGACCAGCTCACCACCTACCCACTCTTCACTTTTCCATACACCACAGTCGGTAGATACCTGCAGCTGACGGCGGTGCGCATGCCAAACCTGCACATGCGCCAGGCGCACTACCGAGCCATCAGCGGATGGTGCACTGAACACGGCTATGCGCGTGTTTCGGTGTGGGGCTTCAAGCGTGGCACCGTCCCGCGCTATTCCTCGGTCACCAGAGATGGCTACATAGGGATCGGCCCCGGTGCTGGATCGCATCTGCCCGACGGATTCGTACTCAACACATTCGATCTCAACAGCTGGATTCACACAGTCTGCGATGGGCGCAGGGCGATCGCGCTGCGCATGCCGTTCGCCGGCGAGATGTCTGGCTGGTGGTGGCTGTACTGGCGTTTCTACGACACGCACATCCCACTGGATGACCTCGATACGGCTCTTGGTAGCGACGCCCACAAAGCCCGACAGTGGCTGAGAGCCGCAGAGCAGGCCGGGTTCGCAGTTCACGCCGGCAGGCATCTTGAGCTCACTGAGTCGGGCGCATTCTGGCTTCATCTTGCGCAGAACTACTTCGCGCTGAATTATGTGAACACGCTTTGGACTCAGGCACGACGGGAGCCGTGGCCGCACGCAGTGGCAATCTAAGTACTCGGATTCACAAGTGCGATCGCATTCGACCGCCGTTGCATTCCGGCCATCTGTGTTGCTCGATCGGTGAGATATCGCAGCGGATATCTGCCCTCCTCGCGCCGTGCTGGCTGGTCGCCCCGACGCTCTCGGTGCGTGCCCGTACTTATGAACCCGAGGACTGAGCCAACGCGCGGGCCACGGCTCATCCGCAGAACCGTTCTCACTAGACGAAGGAGGTGCATAGATGGACATGCAGACAGGAGTAATGATCGGGTTTGCAGCATGGTTCCTGGTGCGTTTCGTCCTGCCCGGTTTCTACACGGTGGGACCGAACCAGCGGGCCGTGAAGACGGTCTTCGGGCGCGCGCAACGATTGCGCGGGCTGACGACCCTCGACGATCCGATTGCTGAGTTGCTGAGGGAGACCGAAAAGGAGCGGTACTCCTACCCGCAAGTCAGGGTCATCATGCCCGGCGGTCCCTACTTCAAGTGGCCGTGGGAAAAGGTGTACAAGGTCTCGGTCGCGACAGAGACGGCGAACATGGCATGGGACCCGGAGACACCCGAAGCGAACCGACACGGCACCGTCCTCGAAGCGGTGACCAAGGATCAGTTGAACACGGGGTTGACCGGCCAGATCCGGTTCCAGGTGTCGGAGCGGAACCTGTATGCCTACGTCTTCGGCGTGACCAACCCGATTGCGCACGTGATGGGCTATTTTGTCTCCGTGCTGCGCGAGAGGATCGCGACCTTCGAGGCACCGGGGAAAGCGGAGGCCGAATCGACCCCGGGCGCCATCTCCGTCGAGGGCATTTCGATCAACGATCTCCGCAAGAACCTGCGGGACCTGAACGAACACATGGACAAGGAGTGCCAGTGTTCGCAAGCCCGGTACGGGATCCGGCTCGACGCATCGCTCATCACGGGGATCGACCCGCCGCCGGAGGTCGAATCGGCCCTGGCGGCGATCAACACGGCCCACAACCAGGTCTCCTCGGACATCAGCCTCGCAACGGCCGCGGCCGACCAGCGCATCGTCGAGTCCAAGCGCGCGGTGGAGATCGAGACGCTGAAGGCGGAGGCCGACGTCGAGCCCCTCCGGCGTCTGGCCGCCCAACTCACGGTGCTCAAACAGAACGGCACCGCGGCGATGGATGCCTACGTGCGGACGGTGAAACTCGCGCTGTTCGCCCATGCGGACCGCGTTATCACGGAGGTGAAGCCGTGAACCACCCGCTGTTCATCCCCGTTCTCTCGTTCGTCGCGTTCCTCTTCGGCATCCCTCTGGTGCTGGGTGTGGCCCGTGCTCTTGGGGTCTACACCATCGTGCATGAGCGCCGATGCCACGTGTACGTGCTGTTCGGCACGGTGATCGGGACTGTGAGCGATCCGGGGTTGCGTTTCTTGTGGCTGCGATTGGGCTGGAAGGCGCTGTTTGTCCAGTGGCTGGGGCGCTGTCACGTGACCGACATGCGGCTGGACCAGGAATACCTGCGCAGTCAGCCGGTCAACTCGGAGGAGGGCGCGCCCATGGGCATCGGGATCTGGTATGAGATGTTCATCAGTGACCCGGTGGCCTACCTGTTCAAGAACGTGGACCCGCGTGGGTCGCTGGCGGCCAATGTCAGCAACTCGACGGTCCGCTGCCTGAGCAACTTGCCTCTGGCGAAGATGCTCGTCGATCGCCACGCGATGAGCCGGACGGTGCGGGACGAAGTCACCCCCAAGTCGAATGAATGGGGCTACAAGCTGGGATCCATCTACATCCGGAAGGTTCACTTCCGTGATCCCGAGATGATCCGGCAGATCGAGAGCAAGGTGGTCAACCGGCTGCGGCAGGTCACGGCGGCGATCAAGCAGGACGGGGCGAATCAGGTGAGCATTATCAGGAGCACCGCGGAGCGCCAGGCGGCCGTCGAGTTCGGCAAAGCGGGTGCCGTCCGGCCGGCTATCGTCGGCAAGGCAATGGCGGAGATCTGCGGAGATCCGGAAGTAGCCGGCACGATGTTCGATATCCTGGAGACCCAACGCATCGTGGAGGGTGAGTGTTCCCTCACGCTGCTCCGGATCACCGATCACTCCCTGCTCGCCAGCCTGCTCGCGGCAGGCGGAGGCACGGGGCGGACGGCGATCCCACCGGGGGCTCACAGTCGCCTCGCCGACGCGACCGCGCCGTCGCCTGAGAGATGAGTCTGATCGCGCGCCCCGGGGAAAGCGTGGTGCTGCCAGCGTATCGGTCGGAGAAGGCCGCCGGCGCATCGGAATCGCGTTTCTTCCGAGCCACGGCAATCAGGGGTTCACGACGGTGCGGCGTGGGCTGGCGGCAGACGTATGGCAGTGGCTGATGAGGCGCTCCTGCAGGCAGTGCGTGGTCCGGGGCCTCGCACCAAAGCGAGGCACATGACTCCAGTGAGTGACCTGCCCGAGCATGTCAGG
Source organism: Candidatus Eiseniibacteriota bacterium (assembly GCA_025453925.1). Lineage (GTDB taxonomy): Bacteria > JAFGKV01 > JAFGKV01 > JAFGKV01 > JAFGKV01 > JAFGKV01. Next base: position 16,836 of record JALOPK010000028.1, read on the forward strand.
CGCAATCGCGCGCTGTGGGATGAGCTGGCGACCGAGTTCGAGAACGCCGGGGAACTCGCCTGGACTATCCAGACTCCCCGTTGGGGGATATGGAACGTTCCCGAGCCAGACCTGGGGATGCTGCCCGAGGATCTCGCGGGTCAGGACGCCGTCGAGCTTGGGTGTGGTACGGCGTATGTGTCGGCCTGGATGGCTCGGCGCGGAGCCCGGGTCGTCGGGATCGACATCTCCCACGCGCAACTGGTTACCGCACGGCGGCTCCAGCGGCAGCATGGGCTTGAATTCCCGCTGATCCATGGGAACGCCGAAGCGGTTCCCTACCCGGATGCTTCGTTCGATTTCGCCATCTCCGAGTATGGTGCGTGCCTGTGGGCTGATCCGCAGCGTTGGGTTCCCGAGGCTGCGCGCCTGCTTCGACCAAGAGGCCGCCTCACCTTTCTCACCAACTCCTTCCTGATGGCGCTGTGCACGCCGGAAGAGGAGGGGGTTGCCGCGACTGATCGGCTGCTGCGCCCGGCGTTCGGGATGCACCGTCTTGAGTGGCCGGGCGAATATGGGGTCGAGTTCCACCTCTCGCATGGCGGGTGGATCAGGCTCCTGCACCGCAACGGATTCGAGATCGAAGACCTTGTGGAGGT
>JALOPK010000257.1 GCA_025453925.1 Candidatus Eiseniibacteriota bacterium
CCTACGAACTGCAAGGAACAGGACTGCAGTTCCAGGCTAACACCGTGTCTCTTCCGCCCCCCAGCAACCACAGCCCGATCGACTTCACCTACGATCTGGACGAGGCAGGTCTCAGGGCGTTCTTCGATCGCACGGATCTCCTGGTTGCGCCATACATTCGTGCTGACGGGCTTCCGCTGGCGCTCTTAGAAGCGTTGAACTGTGGAGTCCCCGTCGTCGGCTTCGATTCTCCGGGCGTTGGTCGCCTGCTTCGTGAGAATGGCCAGATCGTGATTCCAGCCAACTACGGCGCCTTGCGCGAAGCGGTAAGCAGTTGGGCACGTGGAGAACTCCTCGTCAAACCACCAACTCAAGGGCGCATCGCGGGATGGGATGAGCAGATGGGCCACTACATGCGACTCATCGAAGATGTCTTTTCCCAGAGCGCGCCACCAGTCCGATGACGATCGGTCACACGGTGAGGTCCCCCAGGTTGGGTATCGGGGTGACCTTCACGTTCCGATCGACCGAGGATGCCGCGCTCGTACGCGATTGTGTATTAGGCAGAATCTCGGGGGCCCGAATGCCAGCACTTCAGTGGGACGATGCTCCTACCCCGGGCTCCCCCAATGTAGCTGTGCATGTCAAGGACAATGGAAGCAACCTAAGCATCGGCTACACGGGTGCCGTTACGACCCCTGAGTACCTGACCACTAGAGAGGGTCTCCACTGGGACTTCGGCAAGGTCTTCACGACCCTAGCCCTTCCGCAGCTGTGCAGGATTCCTGCAGTTGCCCTGCATGCGGCAGTGCTTGGCCACGGACGGGATGAGGCGGTCCTTCTCCCAGGATCTTCTGGTGCAGGCAAGAGCGCCATATCGATTGCTGCGCTTGGCCTTGGTAAAGAGGTCCTGGCGAGCGAGTTAGCCTTCGTGGGTGGTGCAAGAATCATCGCTGGGAATTCGCAACTGACCATCGATCCCCGGGCGCTCGATGCCTTCGAGTTTACCATACCTGGTGGTGCGCGGTCGTTGAACGGACGCGTTGTCATCGATCTCCCCGAGTGTTCTCTCCACCACATTGTACGTGTCGCATTTCCGAAGGTGACATTCTCGGGGTTACGAGTACGCGAAATCACTTCCAGACGCGCCAGAATGCTTCTATTTGAGAACGCGGTGAGTCAGCTCGGGATGAGTCAGTTGGTGGCCCAAGAGACCCATCCGCTCGGCTGTCCGCCTGTTGCCGAGGAGCTGGAAATCATGGCGCAACAAGTGGTTCGCCTTTCGGGGAGCGAGTGCGTGATCGTCGAGGGACGTCCCGAGGAGATCGCGGCGTTCGTGACGTCAGGCGAAGCGTGACCAAGGGTGGCCGGTCGGGAGGGTAGTGAAGAGCCAGTCCTTCGCTTCCGGCGTGAGCCGAGGGACCGTCTCCCGTGCGTCATGCCAGTCGATCCCTCGAAGGGACCGGCCCTTCGAAAGAAGCACGAGTTCTGGGGCGAGCACTGGAATGCCAACCCGCGAGACGAGAGCCCTCTTCCAGGGAATGCATATCGATGGGTCTCGGCGGTATACCCAGCCGTCATCGGTTGCGGGGCTTAGGAAGACCTCGACGCGCTTCTTGGTGGAGCGGCTGATGCATGCCCGACCCGACCCGCCCGGGATCCATCCGTCAAGTGTCTCTTGGAGCTCTAACCGCTGGCCGAGCCAAGTGACCGAACCGACCAAGTCCCTGCAGAATACGGCGACGTCGACGTCGTGGTGTTCTCGCCATTGGGTCTCACTGTAGAGGGACAGGGCCCACCCCCCGGTGATCCACCAAAGGAATGGAGCCCCGTCGAGTTCCTGCGCGGCTTCGGCTGGCGTCATCCATTCCATCAGGTCTCCTCAAGGCCGAGGGTTTGATGGCTCTTCACAATAGGAGCCGGTTTGATGCCAGCGGGTTCTTTCGAGGACACGCCCAGGACCTGATTACGGAGAGTACGGCAGGTCCAGAGACTGAATCCGTTGGCGGCCGGTGCCCGTGCGCTGACCATCGCGGGTGTGCGAACGGTTTCGATGCCCAGCTCGCCGCTCGCACCACGGTCGTTCACTTCCCTAGCGATGGCAGACTCGTTCCTCATCGCGGTCGGCATGGCCGCTACAGCACGCTCGTGCCGCTACACGTCGCCGACCGGGACTCGGCCCATTCGGAGCACGATCATGAGTTCGGTGGGCCGTCGTGTAGCGGTGTAGCGGCAGAATCGGCAGCCAGCACGGCCGCCGATCTGCCTGCGGTCAGGCCCCCATCTCCGCGGGGCGTGGGCTCGGGAAGGATACGTTCGCGAGAGCTCGCGCTTGTGTGGGCGTGTCCGTCCACGGCCGATGTCCGACGAGGGCGGTTAGTGTCACCGCGGACCGTGGACCAGCGGTGAATCGTCCAGGCCGGAAGCTTGCCCAGCAGATGGTCAGGAGCACTGGGGAGCAGCTTGTTGGCTGGATGCTCGATCGGCTCATCCGCTGCCACGAAGGTCTCGTGGCGCGAGTCGATGTGACAGCAAGAGCATAACTTGGTGCGGTGCTAAATTATGGCGAGGAGGTGTCCTGGCGCGATGTCCATACGATTTGGCTCTGACCCAGTAGGCGATGAGATCGCTCGCGTGCTCAGCTTGCTGGAGGCTGGCAGCTGGGAGCGAGCGGAGTCATCGTTCGTGGACGTGAAGGAGGAGGCGGGGCGGCGGGATCGCGCGGGCAACCTGCTGCCGGGGTCGGCGCACAGTGATGCGGCTGCGCAGCAGGTCGCTGCGGAAGCGGCCTGCATGGCAAACACCCCGGGCGGGGGAGGCCTGATCGTCGGAGTAGCCGACGACGGCGAACTGATCGGGACGGCGATCGAGGAGGCGTGGCTGCGTCACCGCGTCTATGAGCTGACGGATCGTACGTTGACTATCGAAGCTCGGGCGGTGGAGGTAGCCGGGACGAGGATTCTCGTGATCACCGCACCTCAAGCGATCGAGCCGATCAGGTGGCGCGGTCGAGTCCTCTGGCGTGTCGATGACCACTGCGTGGAAGTGGATCCCGCGACCTGGCATGCCAAGCGGATGATCCGGACCAACTTCGACTGGTCGGCTCAGTCATCCCATATCGAGTGGTCGGAGTCGCGAGAGGCTTCTGTCGAGGTCGCTCGGCGTTTCTTGCGGGCCAGCGGTGAGGTCCATGCAGTGGAGTTGGCGGGCCGACCGACCCCGGAGCTCCTCAGGAGGCTCAACGTCGTCACAGGTGATGGGCTGCTCACCAACGCTGGGGTAATTGCGTTCGTCGGCCGTGGGGAGCCCGGGCTGGACTACTTGCGCCGGGACGTGGCCGGTGGTGACAGCCGCCAGCGTGTTCTCGAGGGGTCCCGGGGGCTGCTCGAGGAGTTGCAGGAGGTCTTCACCCACATCGCGGCGAACAACGCAGTCAGCCATCTTCCTCGGGGGGTGGCCGTGGGCCAAGTGCGTGATGTGCCAGAGCAGGCCGTTCGAGAGGCCGTGGTGAACGGACTGGCGCACCGGGAGTGGGGCCTGAGCGCGCCGACCACGGTCGAGCACGTTGGGCGGACTCTCCGAGTCACGAGCCCGGGTGGGTTCTTCGGCGGAGTGAACGCCAGCAACATCATCACCCATCCCTCCCAATCGAGGAACCGCGCGTTGACCGAGCTCTTCGCTGCGATTCGCGTAGCCGAGCGTGAGGGGGTTGGGGTCGACCGCATGGTTCGCGAGATGGTCCGAATGGGGCACGGGGCGCCGGACATCGAGGAGATCCCAGGGCCGTTCGTCCGCGTCTCGCTCGTGGGAGACGCGGCCGACGTTGCGTGGATCCAGTGGCTCGGCTCGATGAGCCCGCCCGAACTGACCGAGGACCTCAACGCGCTGCTGCTCCTTCGTCACCTCGTCGATGAGGGATGGGTCGACGTCGCGTCGGCTGCGCCCATCCTGCAGCTCAACCGAGCTGAGACCCAGGGCGCAATCAGCCGACTCGGGCAAGCCTCCCTGGGCGGAGGCGCGATCATCGCGCTCGTCCCCGGAGCACCCGATGACGACCCCCCGGCCTGGGCGCTGTCGATGGACGCGCGCCACGCGCTCCAGGCCCTCGACGAGCAGGTGCGCACGTCGCGGGTCTGGCCCACCCGGGAGCGCATCGCCCGGTCGTACTCCCGCCTGCGCGGGCGGATCAGCACGACGGAGCTCGGCGGACTTGTGGGTGCCAGCCCGACGAACGTGGGGAACGTACTCAAGGAGTTGGAGAGGGCAGGGCGCCTGCGTCCTTCGCGCGAGAACCGCCGTGGCCCGGGCTTCTACTACCTGCACTGCGACCCACCAGCTTGACTTACCTGGCGATGATGGCGTCGTGCGTGGGCCTCCTTGTGAGGCGCGCGATCTCCCGGGCTCGAATGGCCGTGTCCGATTCCTGCCAGCCGCTTGTAACTAACTTGTCACTACGCCCCTGAAAGCCACGCGATCCAGTGGACGGTTTCGAACGCCACCGAGCACGATCTTCGAACGCGGAATGACGTGATAGACACTTCGAAGCCGCCTTGTAAACAGGTGGTTCCCGGTTCGAGTCCGGGCGTCGGCTCTGTATCGTCGCAGGTCAGGAGGCAGTTTGGCCTGCTCGGATGGCGGGGCTTAGGCCCGGATTTGCCTACAGATTTGCCTACGATCGGGTCTTCGAGCGTTGTTCAGGCTGCTCACGAGCCGTCCGGCCGCACTGGCGGGCACGTCATGGACGCTTTGGGACCCAATGAACAGTCTGCTCCTGTTCCGCGATCAGGTGCGCGGCAACTCCCTCAGGTCAGGGTGCGGATGAGGATGGCGTCGCCCTGGCCGCCGCCCCCGCAGAGGGCGGCTGCTCCGGTTCCGCCGCCGCGGCGGGCGAGCTCGAGGGCCAGGTGCAGGGTGATCCGGTTGCCGGACATGCCCAGGGGGTGGCCGATGGCGATGGCGCCGCCGTTGACGTTGACGATGTCGGTGCTGATCCCGAGGTCGTCGGCGGAGGCGACTCCGACGGCGGCGAAGGCTTCGTTGATCTCGAACAGGTCGATGTCGCCGATGGCGATTCCCGCGCGGTCGGCGGCGGCCTTGATGGCGCGTGAGGGTTGGTGGAGCAGGGAGGCGTCGGGTCCGGCGACCTGCCCGAAGGAGATGATCTCGGCCAGCGGGCTCACGCCGAGCTGTTCGGCGGTCTCGAGGGTGGTGATGATCAGGG
>JALOPK010000258.1 GCA_025453925.1 Candidatus Eiseniibacteriota bacterium
CTCGACCACGACCACACGCGGGCGTGGTTGCGCGCGGAGCACTATTTCCCCGGGCCCGCGGTGGAACGACGCGCCGAGCCGCCACCCGAGTCGGAGGCGGGGGGCGCCCTCGGACGGGCTCGGCAGGTGGCACACAGACATCTCGCGGGGCCGATTCAGCCGGTTCTTCCCCCCGAAACGCGCGCCCGCGTGGTCGGCATCATGGCGGAGGAGTTCGCCCGCCACGGCTGCTCACTCCCCTCTCTGCCGGGGCTCTGATGCAGGCCATCGCGCTGCAGTGGTCCGTCAGTCGGGGTGACCCCGACGCCAACATGGCACGGTTGAACGCTCTGCTTCGCGCGGCAGCCCCGGAGCCCGGCGACCTGGTGGTGATACCCGAGCTGTGGCCGACCGGGTACGCCCGCCGCGCCAGTCTGGAAGCAGCAACATCCGCCCACGGTGGCCGATGGTCTTCCTTTGTCGCGGGTATCGCGAGGGAATGCGGTGTCTTCATCGCGGGCTCGGCTCCCCATACGGAAGACGATCGTCTCACCAACAGGCTGGTGGTCTATGGCCCCTCCGGTGATTCGTTGGGGTTCTACGACAAGATGCACCTGTTTCCCCCCATGCGCGAGGACGAGCTCTTCTCCGCGGGGGGGAAGGTGGAAGCCATCCCGCTGCCGGGCTCTGGTTTCGTCCTCGGACCGGCGATCTGTTATGACCTGCGATTCCCGGAGCTCTTTCGGCTGCTGGCGCTCCGGGGTGCGACGCTCTTCGTGCTGCCATCGGAGTTTCCGGACCCGAAGGAAGACCTTTGGCACGTCTTTCTCGCTTCCCGGGCGGCGGAAAACCAGGCCTACGTCGTCGCGTGCAATCGCACGGGGGAGAGCGGTGCATTCACCTTCTTCGGATCAAGCGCCGTCTATGACCCGCTGGGTCGGTGCCTGGGTCGGCTGGGCCGGGAGGAGGGGTACTTGAAGGTTCCGTTAGATGCGTCCGAGGTTGTCAGGGCGCGGGCATCGCTGGAAGTGCTGTCCCGCGTACGGCTCTCGATCGGAGTGTGAGAACGATGCCGTCACGCCACCATTCCACGCTCCCCAAGAGACGCCGCCTGAAGGTCAAGCGAGCCAAACCGCAACGGAAACGTCTGTGGCTCAGGAGTCGAGACTACTGGCTCGGATGGGGCTGCCTGGCGGCGGCGATACCCTGCATTGTGGTTGGGATCTCCCACCACTGGTTCCTGGCGCCCGGCGGGCTCCTGGCGGTGGCTGCCGTCCTGGCTCACCGCCGGCACGCCAAGCGCTTCCGCTCCGGTCTCGGGCTCTGGTAGCCGCGGCGTGCTGCGCGGCGCATAGTGCGGCCGGTTGCACCGGCATCGTCTCGCACGCCCTGACCTGAGCGGGATTCGATCTCGCCAGGTGCGCCGCCAGCGGTCAACCCGATGCCGCCTCCCGAGCATGGCGCTCAGGAGCGCATGAGCCTTGATTGTTCTCGACGAGCGCCGTGATTGTGACACATCTTCACGTGACTTTCGATCGTCAGTCGGGTAGGAGCCGCGCATGGCGCGTGCCCACAACCGAGGAGTCATACGATGAGCGACAAACGGGTATCGCGGCGGGGATTCATTTCGACGGTAGGCGCGGCGGCCGCCAGCGCACTGGTAAACCCGGGCCTCTCCATGGCTGGCGAGAGGCCGGCGTCCCGCCTCGGAAACCTCCACCCGGGCGTGGTCGGCATCGCCTACAATCCGAGCGCCAACATCGGTGTCAACGGCAACCTGCCCGTGCAACGAACCATGGTCGATGATGCGCTGATGGCCATCACCGGCGAGACCTCGGCAGTCGCGGCCATGTCGCAGCTCCTGACCGGTGGAACGACCGGCAAGAAGGTGGCGGTCAAGGTCAACTGCATCAACGGGAGCGTCCCGACCCGATGGGAGATGGTGCGGGCCATTCTGGAGCGGTTGCTCGACGCGGGGATCAGTCCCGCCAACATGGTGATCTTCGACAACCAGGATCTGAACGGGTGCGGCTTCAATGCCACCAACTTCCCCAATGCAGCGGGGCAGCAGTTCCAGGGTCTGCAGTTCCTCGGGACCGGCTCCTGTCCCTATCCGGTGCCGGGCACCACGTGCTCGCTGTCGACCCGCATCGTGAACTGCGACTACCTGGTGAATTGTCCGGTGCTCAAGGGGCATTGGCTGGAGGGAGTGGGTGATCCCCCGGATTTCCACTTCACCCTCAGCTTGAAGAACCATTATGGCTCGATCAGTGGTCTGACCCATACCTGGCCCGATTTCCGCGAGATGCTCGGCCGCATCAGCGCCGATCCGGTGCACGTGCGCCCGAAGACCATTCTGGTCGCCCTCAGCGCAGTGTTCGGCTACTATTCGATCAATGATCCGGGCGGAAGCGCGGAAAACTGGACGACCTTCGCCGGCACCCATCCGAAACGCGTGATCCTCTCGACGGATCCGATCTCAGTGGATCATATCGGCATCGAGATGATCAATCACGAGCGCGTGCTGCACGGTCTGACCGCGAAGACCGACACGTACGTCGAGTACGCCGCGACCACGTTCGGTCTGGGGATCCATGACTTCGCCTCGATGACCTGCCACCAGTGGATGGGGATACCCTTCACACTCTCCGTCGCGCCCCAGGGTCTGTACTGGCGCCTCACGTGGGCCGCCATGAACGGCGCCTACGGATACCGGATCTACCGTTCCACGAACGCCTATGGCCCGTGGAGCCTGCTCACCGACATCACAAGCCCGTCAACCGTCACGTGGGATGAGACGACGACCCCGCCTACCTCGGGGTTCTTCTACCGGGTCGAGGCCTACAACGCCTTCGGGGCGATGTCGAGCGACGCCGTCGGCATCTTCCCTTTCAGCCTGCCATGAGCAGAGATGGCCAACGCTACCGGATCAAGGTGAGCACACCCGTGTCGCGGTGCCCGGCTGTCTCCAGCGAGCACACATAGGTACCCGCCGGGAGCGGCCTGCCGGCGTCGTCTTCACCGTTCCATCTGCACACGAGGAGGCCCGGCATCGCCGTGCCGTTCTTGAGAGTCTTCACCATCCGGCCCTGGAGGTCGAAGACTCTGATGGTAACGAGGCACGGCGTGCGCACTTCGCACCGGATGGTCGTGGCGTCGCTGAATGGATTTGGGACCCCCCACTGAAGCGATTCCGGTCGGGGTGCGTTCCCGGGAACGTCGCTCCCTGACTCGACAACGGACATAGACTGGTTGACCGGAAGGCCGGTCCGCACCTCGACGCCTCCCCTGGGCCACTGAACGATCAGCGAATCGACCACCGTCGCGTCACCGACCCCGAAGTGGGCGGCGAGCTGGCTCTGGCCGCAGGCACCTGTCTGAGTCGCGATCTCCCTGAGCTGCCACACCGCCTGGCCGCCGATCGTTGCTTTTACCCGCACCTTGGCGCCTACCGCCGACCGATTGGCCCGAGTTCCCCGGCACTCTACCGACAGCCAGTTGTTTGGGGTCCCGGTGTTCCGGTAGATGCTGTTGTTCTCGTCATTCCCGAAGCAGCGCGCGACTCCGAGATCCAGATCCCCGTCGCCGTCGAAATCGCCCCATGCCGCGCCGTAGCTCCACCCCTCATGCGCCGCGACCGGGCCCGACTGCACTCGGGTGAACGTCCCATCCCCGTTGTTGGCGTACAGGAAGTCGCTCAGCCGCTCGCCCGGATCCTGGCTGAAACCGTTCGAGACGAAGAGGTCCAGATCGCCGTCGTTGTCATAGTCGCCCCACGCGCTGCCGATGGACCAGCCGTGGTCGTTGACGATGACGCCGTTCATGATTCTCGTGAAGGCGCCGTCTCCGTTGTTTCGGAACAGGAAGTTGTTCTGATCACCCCAGTTGGCCACGAAGAGGTCAAGGTCGCCGTCATTGTCGTAGTCGGCCCACGAGGAGCCGAACGACTTGCCGTGCGTGGTGACCAGCGGTCCCTCGGTGATCCTCGTGAACTCGCCAGTCCCCTCGTTACGGTAGAGGGAGTTGTTCTCGTTCTCCGCGTTGGCCACGAAGAGATCGAGGTCGCCGTCGCCGTCATAGTCTCCCCAACTCACGCTCTTGGAGTGGAAGGCGTCGGTGGCAATATCCCCCTGGAGGACTCGGCGAAGCGTTCCGTTTCCCGCGCTGCGATACAGGAAGTTGACCTCAGCGCTGTCAGAGCCGGAATTCGCCACAAACAGGTCGAGCAACCCGTCCGCGTCATAGTCGGCCCACCCGCAGGTCTCGGAGTATCCGCCGTCTGAAACGGCAGGCCCCTCGATGACGCGCGTGAAGGTGCCATCACTATTGTTCGCGTACAGCATGTTGTCCTGGCCGTACCAGTTCACCACGAACGCATCGAGATCCCCGTCGTTGTCGTAGTCGGCCCATGAGCTCCCGACGGAACTCGCCCCGTCGCTCACGATGGGATCGTCGGTGACGGCCGAGAATGTCCCGTCGCCGCTGTTGTGGTACAGCCGGTTGTCCTGCCCGCTCTCCAACCCGTTGGTGACGAACAAGTCGAGACGACCATCGTTGTCGACGTCGACCCAGTTCATTCCACGAGAATCGCCTCCGTCACTGACGGCAGGCCCCTCGCGCACCTCGGCGAACTGCTGGATTCGCACGTGCAACGCCAGCGGATCTGGAGCGTCAGGATCGTCGTGGGAGAGCCATAGCGTACCGAACAGAGGCCCATCCTCCTGCGGCGTCCAGATGACCCGCAGATCCTGAGAGCAAAACGGCGGAATCGTCAACGGCAAGGGACAGTCAACCGTGACCACATCGGCGATCTCGTCGCTGAGAGACACCTGCTCGATGGTCAGGGCGCCGCTGCCCGCGGACACCACCGTCGCGTCCAGAGTGTCCGCGTCTCCCGGCGCAACGTAGTCGAAAAGAAGCTCGGTTGCCGGGATCGAAATGGCGGGAATGGTGAATGCCGCGAAGAGCGGCCACAGTCGGCCGCCGTATGCGCCCATGTCGGACCGAAGGCTGCCCTGGGCGGGGTACAGCGCGGTGCCGGGAGCGCTCGGGGACTCAGGATCGAGGGGTGAGGCGGGGTCACCAGCGTCGACACATGGGGACGTGGCGGTGAGGTAGAGGTTGGTGAGGTCGAATCCGGGGTCGACGGCGATGTTGCCCGTACCCGCCAGACCTCCCTGGATGTCACTGTAGGTGAAGGCGGCAGTCGCACTGGTGAGC
>JALOPK010000029.1 GCA_025453925.1 Candidatus Eiseniibacteriota bacterium
GAGGTGCACCTCCGAGGACCCCACGGGATGGCACTTCCAGATCGTGGACTCCGAAGGCGACGTAGGCCGGTGGACGTCGCTCGCTTTGGACTCCTCGTATCATCCCCACATCAGCTACTACGACCATGGTAGCGGTGATCTCAGATACGCACGGCTCGCACCGACCGGGGACGAATCCCTGACTGAAGAACCCACGGTGTACAGCCTGCTGTCGGTTTCGCCGAATCCGTTCGGTACGTCGACTACGGTCAGCTACACGCTACGGCGCCCCGGAGCTTTTCTGCTCGATGCGTACGACGCCTGGGGGCGGAAGGTCGCGGCGGTGGCACACGGCGTTGCAGCGGGAAGTGCAGGGCAACTTGTGTGGAGTCCTGTGGGGCTCCCACCCGGGGCCTATGTGCTCCATTTATCGATTCACGGAGCCGCTGGCGCTGCGCAACGGGTGATACATGTGCGATGACCCGTCCACTCCCCCTGCGGCCATTCCTCGGTCATGGGGTTACGACACACGGATCACATTGTCCCCCGGCACGCGGTCGATGAGCACGTTCCGGGGGTCGATGCCGGCTCTGGTTGGACGCTCCCGCACGACGATCTCGAGGGTGTCCGCGCCGCTGTGAACCGTATGGAAGGCGCGATGGAGCGTGGTCTCCTCCTGCTTTCCCTTGACCGTTGCGGTGCCGAACACCCCGATCTCGATGCGGTCGGCGTGGGGGATCTCAGTCTCCAGGCCGAGGCTGTCGGCCCTGAACTTGTGGCTCTCCACCTCCAGCATGACTGCGTAAGTACCGTCTGACCGTTCCTCGACCCGTGCAGTCGCGGCGCGGTTGTCGTAGAGGGTGATCGTCTCGAACAGATCCTCGATCAAGTACCGGTACTCCTCGGGAGTCGCCTCCCGGAGATAGTCCACCAGGACCCGCGCGGTGGTGTACGGCGGTTTCTGATATGCCCAATCCTGGAGAAACCGCCGGAGCGCCCCGTTGAGGGCCTCTTCGCCGATGTAGGCGCGCAGGGCATAGAGGGCCAGCCCGCCCTTGCTGTAGTAGAGGTAGGGCTGATCGGACACCCGCACCAGCGGATCCTCACCGATCTTCTCGAGGCCCCTGCCCTCCAGATAGCGATCCATCTCGTACTTGAGGAACTTCCGCATCTGGTCGGGGCCGAAATCCTTCTCCATGACCATGAAGGCCGAATACTGGGTCACGGATTCGATGATGAACAGCGCCCCCTCCACGTCGCCACTGCAGACTTGATGGCCCCACCACTGATGCGCCATCTCGTGGGCCGTCACGAAGAACAGCATGTCGAGGTTCTCGGGATCGCGCAGGTCGTCGATGAAGTGGGCACTCTCGGAGTAGGGGATGGTATTCGGCAACGACTGGGCGAAGGAACGGTAGCGGGGGAACTCGATGACCCGCACCTGCCGGAACTGGTAGGGTCCGTAGGTCGCGGTATAGTAGTCCAGCGACTTCCGTACGGCCTCGATCATGCGGCCGACATTGTAGCCATGGCGCGGATGGTGATACACCTCGATGGCCACGTCGCCCCACTGATCCCGTGCCACCTCGTACCGTCCCGACAGCACGGCCCAGAGGTTGACGATGGGGCAATCCATCCGGTAGTGGAAGTAGCGGCGACCGTCCGCCGTCCATTCCCGCTGCAGATAGCCGGGGGCGATGGCGAACTGATCCGGCGCGGTGCTGATCACCGCCTCGAAGCCTATCCACTCGGCGTCATGGCCCAGGTCCATCCGCTCCCGCCCCCGCGGATCGTCCACCGGCAAACGCCGGGGCCGCGGCGGTAGCCCGTGTTTCTTGCGGTCTCGCGGTTCCGTCAGCTCCCGGGTGCGATCATACCCCAGCCGGGGGATGCACTCGGTGTTGTCGAAGAACGTCCCATTGGTGACCACCTCGGTGTTCGGATCGTTGTTCACGAAGCCCCGGGGCTGGATGGCCAGGTCGAACCCGATCTCCAGGGAGTCCCCCGGGACGACGGGAGACTCCAGCGCGCAGATGCGGTATCCGATCTCGCGATCGTCCACTGTCACGATGTGCGGCGGCAGGGAAAGCCCATTGATCCGGAGCTCGCGGTGGAGCAGCAGGTGCAGCGTGTCGATGGGCTGGTAGGTGCGGTTCACCGCGTGGAGAGTCCCCCGGATGCGAACCAGAGGTTCCTCGGGGAAGAGGTCGGCTTGTATCGAAACCGCGGTCACCCGGGGCTGCGCGACCTGTTCATACCGCTTGTACCGCTGCTCGTACAGGGCTGCGCGACGCTCCGTGCGCTTCTCCGTCTCGAAGTCATTCAGTACGGTGGTATTGTAGTAGATCCAGACGCCGGTCCCGATGAACCCTGCGAGCAATGCGACTCCGGCGATGCCGCTCACCGGGGTCAGGCGTCGCGCTGCCTCCCGAACCCGGCCGCGCCACCGCGCATCGGTTCCCCGCACCCAGAGCAGCCTGGCGGCGATCAGCAGGAACGCCGCCAGGAAGGCCCAGTAGACCCGGTACCAGAGAAGGGCGGCTCCGTGCGGGCCATAGCCGTTCATGTCGGAGTAGATGGCCCGCGGCGCCTTGCCGAAGAGGTAGAGACGGTGGGTCAGCCCGAACTCCGGCAGCATTTCGGTGCTGAGGAAGTACATGATCATGACCAGGAAGCCCAGGTTCCTGCTGTTGGTGATCACGTGGGCGGTCAGCGCGAGTATGGCCACGATCACCCACTCGCTCAGCGACACCACGAACAGCCCTTTCAGGTAGAGCCCCAGCTCGAACGCGTGGTAGCCTTTGATCACCTGGAACGTCATGGTGGTCAGCATGCCGACCGCCATGACGGTGGCCGCGACGAGCACCAGAGCCGCGACCTTCGAGAGCAACGCCATCCAGTCGGGCACGGGATAGCTGTCGAGGACTTCCGCCAGTTTCGCCTTGCGCTCGCGCCACACCAGGTGTGCCCCGTATAGCGCCAGCACCAGGAAGATGAAGAGCTCATAGCCCCCGGCGATCTCCTGGAGCATTCTTCGTGTGACCGGGTAGATCTCGGATCCCCCCCGCTTCGAGGTCATGTTGCTCACCAGGTTCATGACCCCCAAACCCAGCAGCACGATGAACGGCACGCCGCGGAAGATGGTGCGCACCTCGTCACGAACCATATGGATCGCCTGCTGCAATCTGGTCTTCGCATCGAAGCACAGACACACGGAGGGGATCGGTGCCGAACCGGCTGGGTCGTGGGCGAGGGCCGCGGACAGGGACCGCCGAACCCCTCGGGATCTGCCGGCGGCCAGAGTCATGCGATACCGCGCCCACGTGAACACCATGATGGTAGTCCCGACGGCAGTCCACAGGAGGCGATTGATCAGGAATGGCCCCGTGACCGATATCACGCGAAGGTTCTTGTCCGCCACGGTCCAGTACCGGGTCGCGATGTTGAAGGGCGCCAACCCCAACGGATCGATGAGTGCCACCACGCTCTGGTTCTCCAGGTCCCCGATGAAGCTCAGCGAGATACCCCATCCGGTGAAGAAGGCCACCATGGCAACCCAGGCCCACAGCACCTTGCGACTCAACGTCGCCACCGAGAAGAACAATGCTCCGGCAAAGAGCAGATTGGGAAGAACGAACACCGTGAGTCCCTGTAGATAGGGTGTGAGGGTGAAGGGGAGAATCCGCTCCGGATCCTGCCACGGCATGGCGCTGGCGACCACGATCCCCAGGGAGCCCGTCATGACTGCCAGCGCGGTCGGGATCAGAGCACCGAGAAAACGGCCGGCCAGGTAATCGCGCGTGCGCAGGGGGGTACTGAAGAACAGCTCCTGAATCTCGCATTCATGGTCACGGTTCACCGCTGAGGTGACGAACAGCGTCACTAGCACGACTCCCATCCCGCTCAGCGATCCCAGGAGATTGAGAATCACATACGGCGAATTGCGGCAGATGTTGCCGATGGCGCCGCCCACCTGCACCGAATCGGTGGACACCGCGCCGAAGGCCATCAGGAAGAACAGGGCGGCGAAGAGATAGAGAAGGGGCTGGCGCAGCCGGTAGCCGAGCTCGAATCGGAGGATTTCACGGAACATGGCTACTGGCTCTGGCCGTTATGGGAGAGGTAGGTGAAGTAGACATCCCGCAGATCGGGCTCGACGGCTTCGAAGGATGGATCGGGCTGCCGGGCGCTGGAGACATGAATGATGGTCGTGCCCCCGGCGAGCCTCTTGGAGAGGACCGTGTGGTTCCGTTCGATCTCTGCCAGTTCGGCCCGGTCGACCTCTCGGCGCCATGTCGTGCCGCGGATGCCGGCGATGGCCTCCCGGGGGCTGCCCGTGTAGCGCACCACACCGTGGTCTATCACGGCCATGGAGGTGCATAGCTCGCTCACGTCCTCGATGATGTGCGTGGAGAGGATCACCACCACGTTCTCTCCGATCTCGCTGAGCAGGTTGAGGAACCGTTCCCGCTCCTCTGGATCCAGCCCGGCGGTGGGCTCGTCGACGATGATGAGCTTCGGGGAACCCAGCAGAGCCTGGGCCACGCCGAATCGTTGCCGCATGCCGCCGGAGAACGTCCCCAGCTTGCGCCTCCGGTCGGTCCACAGGTTGGTGCGTTTCAGAAGCGCCTCAACCGCCCGGGTTCGATCACCGCGGCCGGTGATGCCCTTGAGCACGGCGAAGTGCGTCAGAAGACTCTCGGCGCTCACCCCCGGGTACACGCCGAAGTCCTGGGGCAGATAGCCCAGCACCGTGCGCACGTCTTCCTTCTGCGTGAGCACGTCGATGCCATTGAACCGAATGCTTCCGCTGTCCACAGCCTGCAGTGTGGCAATGGATCGCATGAGCGTGGTCTTGCCCGACCCATTGGGCCCCACCAACCCGAACATGCCGGTCGGTATGGTGAGAGATACGTCCTTCAGTGCCTGGATGCCGTTCCCGTAAGTCTTGCTGATGTTCCGTATGACGAGTTCCATCCGCTCCTCCATTGACGCACGCGGTTCTGCGATCGCCCCCGGCAGCGGGTGTGATCCATGGTGAAGCCGCCTCCGCGGCCTCGACAACTCTACTCCACCTGACGCATCCGGCGTCGAAAAGGTTTCATCCGAGGGGGGTTCACTTCGCCCAACCCGCTGCCCTCCGCCCTGCGGAAACGACCTCCGTCGCGATCCCTCGTTTCGGACTTCTCGCCTTGTGCGTCCTGCGAAGCAGGCTGTGGGAGCGTCTTCAGCCGCGATCCGACTGCGTACAGCCGGGGCTGCAGACAGGGGGTATCCCGGACGCGGGCCGACCCCTGTTCGACGTTCGTCGTCGCGCCTCGTGCGTTCGACGTTCCCTGCCACTTCTCCCTGTTCGCTTTGCGGAACGCCGCGCCGAACCATATCATGGCAGTCGGGTCCCCACGCGCCTTTCGGATCACGCTCCGCAGGAAGTGTGCTTTGACGACCATCCACACCGTCCACCGCGGTGATGCGTCACGGATGTCCACCATCCCTGACGCCAGCATTGACCTGATGGTGACCTCCCCACCCTATCCGATGATCGAGATGTGGGATGGGATGTTCGCCGATCTGGATGAGAACATCCGGATCGCGCTGGCTGACCACGACGCCGCCGGGGCCTTCCGGCTCATGCACGCTCGTTTAGACGCAGTCTGGGCCGAGGTGTCCCGCGTGCTCAAACCGGGGGGTATCGCGTGTATCAACATAGGTGACGCCACGAGGACGGTGGCCGGCGATTTCCGCCTCTATTCGAACCACTCCCGGGTCCTGTCGTCGTTGGAGTCTTTGGGCCTCGTGGCCCTGCCGGACATCCTCTGGCGGAAGCAGACGAACGCTCCGAACAAGTTCCTGGGTTCGGGCGTTCTCCCCGCCGGGGCGTATGTGACACTCGAACACGAGTACATCCTGATCGCGCGGAAGGGCCGCAGACGCGCATTCGCCTCCGAAGGAGAAAGGCAACGCCGTCGCGCGAGCTCGTTCTTCTGGGAGGAGCGCAACGTCTGGTTTTCCGACGTGTGGCTGGATGTGCAGGGCACCGCGCAGGACCTGGAGATCCGCGAGTCTCGGAAGCGGAGCGCGGCCTACCCTCTGGAGATCCCCTGCCGGCTGATCAACATGTTCTCAGTCAAGGGTGACATGGTGCTCGACCCGTTTCTCGGCACGGGCACGACCGCCATCGCCGCGCTCGCCACGGCGCGCAACAGCATCGGATACGAACTGGACGCCCCGCTCTGCCGGATCGCCGAGACGGTCCTCCTTGAGGCAATCCCCGCAGCCCGATCGTACATTGAAGAGAGGGTTCGTGCCCATGTGGAGTTCATCGCCCGACGGTCCCAGGCAGGCGGTTTCTTCGGGCACCGGAATCGGCACTACGATTTCGAGGTAGTCACGGAGCCGGAGACCGACCTCGTGCTTGACCTCCCGTCGGAAGTGAGAGACGCCGGCCACGGCCGCTTCGAGGCGACATATGCCGCGGAGATCCTGCCGGCCGCTCTGCCGAGCTGGAAAGCGCAGGCATTGCCCGCTCCTCCACCCGTCCCGTGTGAGGGAAATCGCGGCCTGCGGGACGCGCTGAGGGCCGAATCGCCCTTGAACACGGAGGAGCTCTAGTTCAGCCCGCCGTCGCGTCGGCAGTCCCGCTCCGCGCTCCGCATTCTCCGCGCCTCCGCGTCTCTGCGGGAGATCATGGTGTTCATCACTCCGAGCTCCGCGCTCCCCCTCATCCCTCCAGCGCCTCCCGGACTTTCCGGGCCAGCGCTTCCATGGTGAACGGCTTCTGCAGGAACCGCACTCCCTCCTCCAACACCCCTCGTCGCGCCATCACGTCCGCCGTGTACCCCGATATGTACAAACTCCTCACCCCTGGCTTAACCTCTTCCATCCGCCTCGCCAACTCCCGCCCGTTCATCCCCGGCATCACCACGTCCGTGATCAACAGGTCGATCTCCCCGCCGTGCTCCTCCGCGCAGCGGATCCCTTCCTCGGGGCTGACGGTGCTCATCACCCGATACCCCAGTGTTTCCAGCATCCGAACTCCCATCCCTAGCACCGCCTCGTCGTCCTCCACGAACAACACCATCTCACCCCGTCCCCGCACCGCGCCCCCCTGCGAATCCTGTTGCCTATTCTTCTCCTCACCCTCGTGCCGCGGCAGGAGAATCTTGATGGTCGTCCCCTTCCCGACCTCGCTGTGCACCTCGATGGAGCCCCCATTCTGCTTGACGATCCCGTGTACGGTGGCCAATCCCAGGCCGGTCCCCTCGCCAATTCCCTTCGTCGTGAAGAACGGTTCGAAGAGGTGCGCCTGCACCTCCGTTGACATCCCACAACCCGTGTCGCTCACCGTCAGCATCACGTACCCGCTCAGCGGGGTTCCCGCATGATCGGTGCCGGATTCCCCATCGAGCCGTATGTTCTCTGTCTGAATGGTGACTTCGCCGACTCCCTCGATGGCATCCCGGGCGTTCACGCACAGGTTCGCCAGCATCTGATCCACCTGCGAGGGATCTATCTGCACCATCCACAGGTTTCCCGCCGGCTTCCACGACAGCGTGATGTCCTCCCCGATCAGTCGCCGCAGCATGCTGAGCATCCCCTCGATGGTCTCGTTCAGGTCAACCACCTTGGGCTGAACGACCTGCTTCCGCGCGAACGCCAGCAACTGCCGCGTGAGATCCGCCGACCTCAGAGCCGACTTCCGCGCCTCCTCCAGATCGCCTCGAAGCGGGTCAGCGGGGGAGAGCCGGCTGAGCACCATGCCGACATGGCCGAGCATGACCTGGAGCATGTTGTTGAAGTCGTGGGCCACCCCGCCCGCGAGGCGCCCGACCGCCTCCATCTTCTGGGCCTGCAGGAACTGCGCCTGGAGCCTCTCCCGCTCGTCCTCAGCGTTCCTGCGCTCGGTGATGTCACGGTAGATCCCGTAGACGCCGAGCTGGTCGGGGCCGAGCCCGATCGGGTTTCCCAGGACCGAGACGTGGATCCTCCTGCCGTCTTTTGCCTGCCGGATAGTCTCGAAGGAGAGGTGCTTTCCCGCCGCCACCTGGGCCGTCGCCTCGGCTCCTTCGCTCTTCCGGTCCGTGGGAACGATGAGGTCGTTGATCTTGCGGCCAACCGCCTCGTGGGGCGCATACCCGAACAGCCTGGCAAACTCCCGGTTGACCCGCTGGACCACATCGCTCTTGTCGAGCACGACAATGGCCTCGGGCGCCCCTTCGAACAGCTCCTGCAGGTACGTGGTCTGGACGCGCAAGGCCTCTTCCGCCCGTTTCCGCTCGGTGACGTCGCGGACGACGCTCAGGAAGTGCGGGCCATCCCGGAGCTGCAGCACCTCGCCGGAGATGAGCCCTTCAATCACTGCGCCCGACTTGATCCTGAACGTGGTCTCGAAGTTGACGGCTCGGCCGTCCTTCCGTACGAGGGCCATGTAGCGGTCGCGGCTCGACGGATCAGCCCAGAGGCCCAGGTCCGTGGTGGTGCGGCCGAGCATCTCCTCAACCGTGTAGCCGGAAATCCGAACCATGCCCTCATTGACTTCGACGATGCGACCATCCGGAACCGTCGTGAGCAGAATGGCATCGGGGCTCGCCCGAAACGTCTTGGCGAACCGCTCCTCCGAGATGCGCAGGCCCTCTTCCGCCCGTCTCCGTTCAGTGATGTCCAGCGCGGCCAACGCGACTCCGCGGCCGAGGTTGGTGCGGTCGAAGGCCGCGCTGCTCAGGATGACATCCAGGATGCAGCCGTCCTTCCGTCGGAAACGGGTTTCGACGGTGCCGATGCCGCGGTTCTCGATCTGCGCGTACTTCTCGCGGCCGACCCGCTCGAACTCCTCGTCGCCGGGAAAGATCATTCGCGACGACCGGCCGAGCAGGTCGTTCCGGTCATATCCGGTCAGCTCGCAGAGCCGGTCGTTGACCTCTGTGAACACGCGGTCGACGACCACGCCCATGCCGACCGGGGCGCCGCGGAAGATAGCCTGAAGCTTCTGCTGGCTCTGCAGAATACGACGGTTCGCGCGTCGGAGCCCGATCAGAAACAGACCGAGACTCGCCACAAGCAGCACCAGCGCCACCGGCAGGGCCGCGCGAGCAAGGGCATGCCGCCGCCAGTTCGCGGCGGAGATGTCCATGCCGAGAACTACCCGTGGGTCGCCGGCCACCTGCGGGACGAGGGGAACGAACGCACTCACCCAGGTGCCCCAACGATCCGTGAACGGGCCTTCCACGATCTCCTGCCCGCCGGTGAAGGCGGCGTGGACCTGGGGCGTCGCTTCGTCATACGCCTGTCCCGGTGGCGATTCATCCGGGGAGCCCGGGGGTTCCGAGTCGACGAAGAAGAAGACCGTTCCCTCCAGTCTCCGCCCCATCAAGTACAGGAAGCGGCAATCGGGGTTGGCACGGCGGACCAAAGCAAGCTGCTCTTTGAGCCGCACGTAGTCGGGCGATCCCAGATCGGCTTCCTCCCCGCGCAGTGCCGCCACGCGCGCGGGGCTCACCGACCAGGCAATCATCCGCGCTTGCTGCAGAAGCTCAGCGCGGAGCTGGCGGTCGGCACGGTACGTCATGTCCCAGATGGCCACCCCCGACAGCGCCACGACCACCGCGATAGAGGCAACCGCGAAGGCGGAAGGCTTCCGAAAGTGGAAGACGGGACCTTCCGAACTCGGAGCGCGGAACGCGGAACGGAGGCTCATGGGTGCTTCCTTGCTGTTCGGATCGACGCAACAACCATGGCCAAAATCTCGTCGGCCTCCTGGTACAGTTCCGTGACGAGATTCTCCTCCGTCAGCCCGGCTTCGACAATCAACTCCATCCAGTACATGCTTTCGTCCGCTTCCTCTTCCACCGTCCCCATCTCGCTGATGAAGTCGGCGTTTGATTTCGCCCGTTTGGCTGCACGGTAGTTCGCCCCGACGCTGGTCCCGGCCCTTAAGAGCTGATCCCTGATCACGCGCCCTTCAGTCGTTGCTGGCAGTGCACTCGACAGCTTCATGACTCGCAACGCGAACCCCTTCGTTCCCTCCCTCAGTTCATCTCTGCTCATCTCTCATTCCGCATTCCGACTTCCGCGTTCCGCGCTCACCCCTCCAGTGCTTCACGCGCCTTTCGCGCCAATGCCTCCAGCGTGAATGGCTTCTGCAGGAAGTGCACCCCCTCCTCCAACACGCCCCTTTGCGCCATCGCGTCCGCTGGATAGCCCGACATGTAGAGGCAGCGGACTCCTGGCTTGATCTGGGCAACGCGGTCCGCCAGATCCCGCCCGTTCATCCCCGGCAGCACCACATCGGTGAGCAGAAGGTCGATCACCGGCTCCTCCTCCGCGCGCAGGATCGCCTCCGCGGGATTCCCCGCGCCCACCACGCGATATCCCAACCCGCCCAGCATCCGCACTGCCATCCTGAGAATGGCCGCATCATCCTCCACCAGCAGCACGTTCTCCCCGGCGCCGCGGGGTGCCTCCTCGATGCCGGGTTCGCCTCGCTCTCCCACCGCCTCGCTGAACGCCGGCAGGTAGATGGCGAATGTCGTCCCCACGCTCTCTTCGCTGTACGCCTCGATGTAGCCATCGTTCTGCTTCACGATCCCGTATACGGTGGACAGCCCGAGCCCCGTGCCTTCTCCCACGCCTTTCGTCGTGAAGAACGGCTCAAACAGATGCTCGCGCACCTCGGGGGACAGGCCGCACCCGTTGTCGGTCACCAACAGTCGCACGTAGTCGCCGACCACGGCACCCGGGTGGAGCGCGCGATACGTTTCATCAATACCTGCATTGGCCGTCTCGATGGTCACCTCGCCCACTCCCCCGATGGCGTCACGGGCGTTCACGCACAGATTCGCCAGGACTTGATCCACCTGAGAAGGATCAATCTTCACGGTCCACAGGCCCGCGCCTGGCTTCCACGTGAGGCCGATGTCTTCGCCGATGAGCCGCCGCAGCATCTTGAGCATCCCGGCGATGGTATCGTTGAGATCGAGCACTCTGGGACTCACGGTCTGCTTCCGGGCGAATGCCAGGAGCTGCCGCGTCAGGTCCGCGGACTTGCGCGCCGCCGACCTGATCTCTTCGAGATCTCCGCGGAGTGAGTCTCCGGGGCCGAGCCGCATCAGTGTGAGCTCCACATGGCCGAGCACCACCTGGAGCATGTTGTTGAAGTCGTGGGCCACCCCGCCTGCGAGCCGCCCCACAGACTCCATCTTTTGTGCCTGGATGAGCTGCGACTGCAACCGCTCCCGTTCCTCCTCGGCGCGCTTGCGATCCGTGATGTCGGTGATCGCGCCAACATAGCCACTCACGTTCCCGTCCGGGCTCACCTCGGGAGTGGCCAACCCCATCACCCAGACTATGCTGCCATCAGGCCGCAGGAATCGATACTCGGCGCGTGAAACCACCCTCTCCTGGGACTCTCGCTCCCAGGCCTCGGCCAATGCGACCCGGTCGCTGGGGTGCACGGCGCGAAGCCAGCCGGCGCCCATCGCCTCAGCCGCGGCCAGTCCCGACATCTCTGACCACCGGGGGTTCACGTAGGTGGTCGCCCCCTGGGCATCGGTTCGGAAAACGCCGATCGGCGCCATCGTCGTCAGCGTTGCGAACAGCCGCTCGCTTTCCATCAGAGCTTTCTCCGCGCGGCGCCGTTGGACGATTCTCAACACGGAGTCCATCAGCAGCGTGAGCTGGCGGACGTCTGCGCCGTCATATTCAGTCTCCTTGTTCGCCACGCCGACCACGGCCACGATCTTACCGTCGACGCGCACCGGGATCGTCATGAACCTCTTCAACTGAGCGTGCCCCTCCGGATGGCCCTTCTTCATGGGATGCGGCGCCGCGAAGTCGTTGATCACGATCGGCATTCCCTGTCTGACCGCCTCTCCCCACGCCCCGGTCTTATCCAACTCATAAATCGTCTGCGGCTCGAGGATCGAGCACTCCTTCATTACGCTCTTCGACCACGTGCTGAGGGTGAGAAGCCGCGTGCTCTCGTCATAGTGATAGATGTAGCCGAGCGTGCTCCCCGTCAGCCGAACCGCTTCGTCCAAGGCATGGTCGAGGAGATCCTGCTCGGTCCCGGCCTCGAACTGCGCGAGGCGGACCAGGCCCTCGAGCCGCACCTCGTTCCGCTGCCGCTCTCCCTCCAGCCGCTTGCGCTCTGTGATATCCCTGACGACGCCCTGAATGACGATCGTGCCTCCACGTTGATACGTGGTGAGCACCACCTCGGCGGGAAACAGCTCGCCATCCGCTCGTTGATGCACCCACTCGAAGCGCAAGAACCCGCCCTTCTCAAGCATCTCCCGAATCAGCTCGCGCGACGCGACAATTGATTCGCGGCCATCAGGCTGGCGGGGAGGGGAGAAATCGGCGGGGCGCCGCGCAATGAACCGGGACTTGCTCTCCACGCCGAACATCTCCAACGCCCGCTGGTTACAGTCTATGAAGTGGCCGTCTTCGGTAATGATGGTGATGGCATCGTGCAGTCCTTCGAAGGCGGCCCGGAGCTGCCCCTCGCTCTCCCGCAGGCGCCCCTCCGCCACCTCCTGCTCGGTGACATCCTGCATCACCCCGAATGCACGGATCACCTTCCCCGAGCTGTCCCGCGCGAGTTCGATGCTTTGCGCCAGATGCCGAACGGCGCCGTCCGGCCGGATGATCCGGAACGCATACATGCCGCCCTCTCCCAACTGAAGCAGCTCGCGGAGCTTGGAATCGTTCAGGTCTCGGTCTTCCGGATGGATCATCGAGACGATGCCTTGATGCGTGAGCGCGAAGTCCTTCGACACCCCCCAGATCCGATAGAGCTCATCGGACCAGACCAGCCGCTCGCCGGGTATATCCCAGTCCCAGCTTCCGAGGCGGCCAATCACCTGGGCCCGGGCCAGCGCCCGCTCGCTTTCCCGCAGCGCCTCCTCGGCCTGTTTGCGCTCCGTGATATCGCTCACGAGGCCGACCGAGCCGATTATGGTGCCGTCAGGGCCGTACATCGGCGAGCCGCAGATCGAGACCCAGACCTGCCGGCCTTCCGCCGTGATCATCCTCGATTCGTAGCTGTCGCTCGTGCCCTGTCGCCGCGCCAGGGTCTTCGACCTGATCCGCTCCCACTCGCTCTCCGGCGCGAACATTTCGTACCCGATCTTCCCCACCAGCTCGTCGGCGCTCCTTCCGACGATCTGGCAGAACCGTGCGTTGACGTATTGGATCCGGTCATCATTGTCGGATTGGA
The DNA here is from genome assembly GCA_025453925.1 of Candidatus Eiseniibacteriota bacterium. Classification (GTDB taxonomy): domain Bacteria; phylum JAFGKV01; class JAFGKV01; order JAFGKV01; family JAFGKV01; genus JAFGKV01. The sequence continues at coordinate 13,196 of JALOPK010000029.1, forward strand.
TGACGCCCTCCGCCATCCCCTCGACCAGCGTCCGATACCTGGACTCGCTCTCGCGCAGCGCCGCCTCCATTCGCGTGCGGGCCGTGATGTCATGGGCGGCCACGACGGCATGCCGTTCCCCGTCGAGCATGAGCGGCTCCACATTTGCCTCGAACCACCGGGCTTCCTGACCGCGATCAGTCTCAATCTCCATCTCGACGGTACTGTGGTACGCCGCAGACCGGCCCTGCAGCACCTCCCGGACGGCAGTGTACAGTCCGCAGGAATCGCATTGCGGGGTCTTCCCGCATCCCCGAGGATCGTCGTGGCGGCGCGCACATCCAAGAAGATCTCCGCAGCGACGCTGGCGGAGGTCCTCGATGCCGCGCCCGAAGAGCCCTGCCGCCGACGGGTTGCAGCGGGTAATCTCCTCGCGCTGATCCACCACGAAGAGCGCCACCGGCGCGGCTTCCATGATGGCCTGGAGGTTGTTCCGCTCGACCTGCAGGGCACGCTCGGCGTGCCTCCGCTCGGACACATCGCGGAAGCTCCACACACGGCCCAGGATATCCTCCCCCAACCGCTGGGGCTGCGAATAGCGTTCGAACACCCGGCCGTCCTTGAAGGTCAGCTCGTCCAGTGACGCTTCCTCGGGCGCATCGTAGAGGTGTCTCACTTTGGCCAGGAAGAGCCCAGGATCCTCGAGTTGGTCGAGGACATAGCCCAGGAGCCTCTCATCATCTCGGGCGGCCGCCAGCGGCTCGGGAATGCGCCAGAGTTCAAGGAACCGCCTGTTGTAGCTCGTCACCCGTCCCTGGCGGTCGACCACGAGTACGCCGTCCGCCGTTGATTCCAGGGTGGCGGACATGAGCGAGTGCGATGTCCTCAGTTGCTCCTGTGCCCTCCTGTGCTCGGAGATATCCACGTGGATCTCCAGCACCAGCGCCTCGCCGTCGGTGTCGGTGTATGGATAGTCGTACACGGCGAATACCCGCCCGCGCGAATCGACCCACTCGCCTTCCCGGGGAAGTCCGGTTCGCAGGACACTCAGGGTCTCGCACGGATCGCAGGGCGCGGCGCGGCCCTTGAAAACCTCGTAGCAGGGCCGCCCTCGCGGATCGTCAAACGCGCGCAGGAATGCAGGATTGACGAATCGGAACGAGCAATCCGACCCAATCAGACAGAGCGGGAGGGGCATGGCCTCCAACACGGAACGGAGTCGCGCCCGCTCCACGGTAACCGCCTCCCCGGCTGCCTTGCGGTCGGTGATATCGGTGATGAGCCCCACCGAGCCATCCACGTTCCCGTCGTCATCGTGCGTCGGCGCACCGCTGACCTCGACCCACCTGAAGCCGCCGTCCTTGGCCATCATCCTGAGTTCGTAGCGGTCCGCGAACCCCTGACGCCGGAGCTCGTTCTTCGACTGGAGTAGGGGGCGATCGGCGGGTGCGACGAGCACCTCATAACAGCTTCCGCCGATGAGCTCCGATTCGTCGTATCCCAGCATGTCGCAGAGACGCCGGTTGACGAAGATGATGCGCTCGTCAAGGTCGGCGCGGACGAGCCCCTCCGCCATCTGCTCCACCAAAGTCCGATAGCGGGCCTCGCTCGTCTCGAGGATCGCCTGCGCCCGCCTCCGTTCGGTGATGTTGGTGAACACACAGTGGGTCTGCAGGAACTCGCCGTGAGTTCCCCGGGCGATCCGTCCGTCGAAGGACACCGTGATGGTGCCTCCGTCTCTCCGCCGCATCTCGAACTCGACGCCGTGGACGTGGCCGACCTCCTTGAAAACCGTGAATCGCTCTCTGAACAGCACCGGGCCGTCGCCTGCGAGGAAGTCGCCGAACCACCTGCCGATGACCTCTTCGCGCTCGTACCCCAGTTCGGCAAGCCAGGAATTGTTCACCTCGAGGATCGTCCCGTCCGCGGCGAGCGACTGATACGGTCCCGGAGACTGCTCGTACAGCCGCCGGAACCTCTCCTCGCTCTCCCGCAGGGCATGGTTGGACCGCTGCCGTTCCACCGAGAACCGCACCACGCGATGAAGCAAGCCGGCGGGAATCTGCCCCTTCACCAGGTAGTCCTGGGCGCCGACCCGAACCGCCGCCATGCCGGTCTCGGCGTCATCATAACCGGTCAACACGATGACCGGAACGGAAGGCACCGTGGCGGTCACGGATCGGACGGTCTCGAGCCCCTGGCTGTCGGGGAGGCCGAGGTCCAGCAGAATGACGTCGGTGGCCTCGCGCCGGAGGCGCTCGAGCGCCGCTGAAAGGCGGTCAACCGCCTCGATCTGGATGTCGGAGGCATCGCGCAGGATCTCCCGGACCAGGCGCGCATCGCCGGGGTTGTCTTCGACGAGCAGCAGACGAATCCGTACCGTGTCCATGCGATGCATCCTCCCCGAAAGTGCTCAGCACGCCCTGTTGGGGGGCAGGGTCACGATGGTCAGCCAGAAGTTCTCAATGGAGCGCATCACCTTGAGAAACTCATCCATCTGGATGGGCTTGGAGATATAGCAGTTGGCGTGGTGGTTGTAGGTCTCGAGGATGTCCTCCTCGCCCTTGGAGATCGTGAGAATCACCACCGGGATGCGACGGAGGTCTTCGGCTTCCTTGATCTCTCGCAGAACCTCACGGCCATCCTTCCGGGGCATGTTCAGGTCGAGGAGGATGATGTCGGGGCGCGGCACGGCTGCGTACGCGCCTTGGCGGCGAAGGAACTCCATCGCCTCGACCCCGTCTCGAGCAATGTGGAGGTTGTTCCTGACCTTGCCTTCCTTCAGGGCCTCCACGGTCAGCCGCACATCGCCGGGGTTGTCATCCACCAGCAGAATCTCGATGGGACGCTCGAGGGCGTTCCCGTTCTTCGGTAAAGGTTTCATGGGGTCTCTCCTGTCGAGACGCGAATGGTGAAGTTGAAGGTGGCGCCCCGCTCCGGTGCTGACTCCACCCAGATCCGTCCTCCGTGGCGCTCCACAATCCGTTTGCAGATCGCCAGGCCGATGCCCGTGCCCGGGTACTCCCGGCCGTGGAGCCGCTGGAACACGACGAAGATCCGCTCATTGAACGCTGGATCAATCCCCGTACCATTGTCCCGTACCGAGAAGACCCATTCTCCGGCATCGCGCCGGGCTGAGACGTGGATGCGCGGCGCATCACTGCCCATGAACTTCATCGAATTGCTGAGTAGGTTCTGGAACACCTGGACCATCTGCGTCGGGTCGGCGACGATACGAGGCAGGGGGTCATGGGTCACCACGGCGGCAGTCTCCCCGATCTGGACTTCGAGGTTCCGCACGGCAAGGTCAAGGGCCTCCTCCGAGGCAACCTCCACAAACGGCATCCCCCGGCTCCCCACGCGGGAGTACTCGAGGAGATCGCGGATCATGGTCTGCAGGCGGTTCGCACCCTCCACGGCGAAGCCCATGAACTCCAGGCCATCGGGGTCAAGCCTGTCCCGGTATCGGCGTTCGATGAGCTGGAGGTAGCTGGCGATCATGCGCAGGGGCTCCTGCAGATCGTGGGAGGCGACATAGGCGAACCGCTGGAGTTCGGCATTGGCGCGCGTCAGGTCTTGATTCAGTGTGTGAAGCTGCTCCTCCTGTCGCTGCCGCTGGAGACGGCTGCTCAGGACCGGGGCCACATAGTCGGCAATAGCATCCAGGTTGCGCAAATCGGCGTCGGTGTAGTCCGTGGCCTTGTTCGCCACCTGGAAGAGCCCGATGACCTCTCCGCGAAACAGAATGGGAAACGAGATATGGCGCGTGAGCGTGACGTGGCCCTCGGGGGTTCGTGTGGAGACCTCATTGGAGTAGTTCGGCTGCTTCTCGCGGATCGCCCGGGGCCAGGAGCTGTCTCCCCAGGTGGCGCGCGGGAACACGATGGTCTTCGCGGGAACCTGGCACTTGTCCCAGATGTGCCTGGTCATGGTCGGCACCACCAAGGCGCCGGCGTCGTCTATGTACCCGAAAACCCCGAACGGGCTCTCCAATTCCTCCAGTACAACCGTCAGAACCTCGTAGAACATGGCGTCGTCAGGGATGGTGAGGAAGACGTCGGCGATTCTCTTCTGGATGGCCAGCGCCTCT
>JALOPK010000259.1 GCA_025453925.1 Candidatus Eiseniibacteriota bacterium
ATCCAGACCGCCGAATCCGGTGACGAATTCCGGATCAACCGTCGGCTGTCCGACGGAGTCCATCAGATCCTCACGAGGGGGAGCATAGGGCATGTGCGGATCGAAGTAGTGCACCCAGAGCATGAACGGCCGGCGTCGGGCTCCCGCCGAGTCAATCCATGCAATAGCCGCCGAGGTAGTCTGCGCGGCGGTTCGCGAAGGGCCGGCCACATCATAGTGATGGAAGCCCTGCGCCAGCCCGGAGCGACGATCAAGAATGTGGTTGGTCACCACAGCCCCGCAGTTGAAGCCTTCCCGTCCGAGGACCTCCGCCAGGGTGATCTGGTCCTCGGTGAGCGTGCCCCACAACACACGAACGCCGTGGGTCTGCGGATAGAGCCCCGTCATCAAAGAGGCGACGGCCTGCGTGGTCCGCGGGCAGGGAGTGTATGCCCGCTCCCACATCGTGCCGGCGGCGGCCAGGGAGTCAATGGCGGGCGTCGCCACGGCCCCGTCATACGCCCCAACGTGGTCAGCCCGCAACGTGTCAACGACAATCAGGAGGAGGTTTGGCCGCGGGGCGGCGCACCCTGTCGCGAGAGCGGCAACGATTAGCCAGCCCCGAATGGCTACCATCCGGCAGGTTTCCCTGGCACGCCGCCCGCAGGCGGCCCCGTCAGCGCGCCCACCTCGCGAGCAGGTCAACGACTCGATTCGAGTAGCCCCACTCATTGTCGTACCATGCCAAGATCTTGACCAGCCGGCCAAGGACCATGGTCTGGGTGGAATCGAAAATGGAGGAATGCGGGTTGCCCACTATGTCACTGGAGACGATCTCATCTTCATTGTACTGGAGGATGCCCCGGAACCGTTCCTCGGCTGCAGCGCGTTTCATCGCCTCATTCACGGCGGTCTTCGTGACGTCTCGAGCCACCAGGGCCGTAAGGTCCACCACCGACCCGTCCGGATTCGGCGTACGAAGCGCCAGGCCATCCAGCTTGCCCACCAGATCCGGAAGGACAAGTCCGATCGCCTTGGCGGCACCGGTGGAGGTCGGAACGATGTTCAGGGCGGCGGCCCTGCCCCGGAGGTGTTTGCTCTTGGGGCCATCGAGAACGAGCTGATCCTGCGTATAGGCGTGGATCGTGCTCATGAAGGCCAGCTCGATGCCGAACTCGCGTTGGAGGACATACGTCACGGGGGCCAACGCATTGGTGGTGCATGATGCGTTCGAGACAATGGCATGGCTCGCCGAATCCAGCGCCTCGTCGTTTACGCCGAGCACGACGGTGATATCGGGGTTCTTTGCAGGAGCCGTGATCACCACGGCGCGGGCGCCCGCCGCAAGGTGTTTCGAGGCGCCGTCGCGATCGACGAACCTGCCGGTGGCCTCAACGACCAGATCGACGCCCATCGCTCCCCATGGGAGAGAGGCGGGATCACGCTCTGCCGAGACCGCGATGCGCCTGCCGTTCACAACGAGGGCGTTGTCCTCAGACCGGCATTCTCCACGGAACTGGCCGTGGACCGAATCGTACTTCAGCGAATAGGCGAGTTCGGGAGCCGCGAAGAGGTCGTTGATGGCGACGAAATCGAGATCCTCCCTGTTGAGCCCAGCCCGCAGGACGAGACGTCCGATGCGACCGAAACCATTGATACCGACCTTGAGCGCCATGGGTGAATGACCTCCTTGCGAAAGGCTACCTGCATTGACTGACAATCATCAGCGTCGTCCGCGGGGAATCCGGCAACGGCTTCCGGACGGCGGAAGAACGCCCCGGCACGTGATGACCATCACGCCAAAGTACGGCATGGAGCTATCGTCTTCAACCCCGTTTCGCCTCTGGAGTTGCCGCGGAAGATCCGTCAGGGCACGGCGGGCGTCTCCCCCAGCGATGCCTCCTGCCGCCGGCGATGGTCGCATGTGCGCTAGCGCTCCCGGGGAAGGATCGGCCCGCCGACCATCCCCACCAGTGCACCTGCAAGGATGGCGAGAAGCTGAAGAGAATAGAGCCCGACGGCCCGAAGGGCGAACCACGGCCCCTTGTGGCGGTGTACGAACGCGTGAAAGCGTGCGCTGGCTGCAATCGAGGCGAGCACCAGGAGTGGTCCGGCTGCCGCCATGGCTCGAATCCAAGGGGCCACCAGGAACGATCCCACCGCGAAAGCCAGCAGGAGGGCGGATGCTTTCATCTCGGTACTGGCCGAGCCCGAATCCCGAAGGAGGGATCCTTCCCACAGGGACACTCTGGTCCAGGCCCGGCTCTTCCAGAATGCGTTGAAAACGCTGTGTCGCAACGTGAAGTTGAAGATGTGACGGACCTGCAGGGCCGGGTCCATGATCAGGCGATAGCCTCGGCTGCGCAGGAGATGACACAGCAGAACGTCCTGGCAACAACCATTCGGCAACAGGCTCGACAGCGACTCAGGGAATCCCCCCTCCTCGAGAAAACGTTCACGGTTCATGACCAGGAAGTGCGAGGCGATGTAGTCGGGCTCCGGCAATCTGGTCTCGGAATAGTGCACATGGAGCGACTGCAGGCAGGACGCGAAACGATGGTCATCGTACGGATCCAGGGAGTACGTCCCTCCCAGCACCACCTTGTCCCGAGGCATGGGCAAGGTCGCCAGCATGCGATTCACGGCGTCTTCCACGAGGCAGCAGTCGTGATCGGTGAACATGACGACATCCCCCACCGCTCCACGGGCGCCCGCATTTCGGGCCGCGGCAGCACCGACGGCTCTTGGCAATCGTATGACCCGAGCACCGTGTCGTGAGGCGAGCCCGGCGGTGTCGTCAGCGGAGCAGTCGTCCACCACCACCACCTCAATCGTACCGTCCCTGGAGACCGGTATGCTCGCCAAGACCGGCTCCAGGAAAGGCGTCGCGTCACGGGCGGCGATGATGATGGAGATGCGCGGCGACGGCGCACGTTCGTCCGGATCTCGGCCCATCTCAGGCTCCAGGTACGGGGGTCTCACAAAGGAACGTCCAACTACTGCCAAACCCCCGTGCGGCGCAACCGTACGGTGGGCCCAACCCACGTTACCAAGTTGCCCATGGTCCTCGTTTGTTCTAAGTTGCTCTCTGCATACGCTGATCGGGACCACACGATGCTGCGTCGACCTATGCCTTCCCTCATCGTCTTGCGGAGAAACAGTCATGAATGGTTTGAGAAGCATGCTGGCTGGTGTCATCGGCACAGCCGTCTGCCTCGCGGCGGTAGGCGTACATGCGACCGGATCCTCCCCCGTTTATCGTGACCTCGAGCTTCTTGGGCAGAGTTTGTCCATCGTGCGCGATGCGTATGTCGATGAAGTCGATGTGCGCATGCTGGTCGACCATGCGCTCCGGTCGATGGTCGAGTCACTCGATCAGCACAGCACCTATCTCGATGTGCAGGAGCTCGAAGTAGTCCGCCAGGAGTCCGAGGGACGATTCGGAGGGATCGGCTTGGCGGTTGCCAGCAGAAACGGGTTCATCACCGTCGTCGCCCCCCTCGAGGGTTCCCCTGCCGCGGACGCAGGGATCCGGCCCGCTGACATCATCCTCGAGATCAATGGTGAGAGCACCCAAGGGATGCTCCTCAGACGTGCCGTTTCACTTCTGCGAGGGCCTGCGGACACGCAGGTCGAACTACGCGTGGTACGCAAGGGTACCAGCAATGATTTCGCCCTGAGCATCCGACGAAAAGTGATTACCATCCCGAGCGTGCCGTATGCCTTCGTGCTGAGCGGGCCGAATGGTGCTCGAGCGGGATACGTCAGGGTTGCCTCTTTCACAACGAGTGCCGTGTCGCAGTTCAGGGATGCCATGCGAAGGGTGCTCGACGAGGGGTGCACCGCATTGGTCATCGATCTTCGCGCGAACCCTGGCGGGCTTCTCGAACAGGCGATAGGCGTCTGCGACATCCTTCTGCCCGAAGGGTTGCCGATCTGTTCCACGCTCGGCGCAAAGGGGGCGCGGCGGATGGAGTATGTCAGCTCGGAGCCTGGCCTTGCCGGGGATCTTCCGGTTGTTGCACTCATCGATGAAGGAAGCGCCAGCGGGGCTGAAATTGTTGGGGCGGCTCTTCAGGATAGCCGTCGGGGAGTGCTGGTCGGCCGGTCGACTTTCGGCAAGTGGACCGTTCAGGAAATCCGGGAACTAGGGGACGGCACTGCAGTCAAGATCACTACGGCCCGCTGGTTCACGCCCAAGGGGTACTGTATCGATCGTGAGCTGAGCACCACCGACACGCTGAGGGTCTCGCCGTCCGCTCCCCACCAGGTCGGCCTGTTACCGAACCTGCTGGTGGAAGATGCCGTCTCGCCGTTTCCACCCGTGGAGCTTGCTGCGGCCATACCCGCGGAATGGATCGATTCCCTGGCCTCGACGGTTCACCCCCCGGTCACCGAGCCGTCGCTCCTGCGCGTGGGTGATGAGTTACTCGAAGGGATCGCCCGCCGGCTCGCGGCTGAATCCCCCCTCGCCGCGTCGGACCCCGATTCCGCATCCGCGCTCTCGGCGGCGCTCGTCGAGGGTTCCCCATCTGTGCGGGCCTTCCTGGGCGGGGAGCTCGCTCGCCGTTGGTGGGGCGATGTGGGAGCAGCGCGGCACAGTGCCGTGGGCGACACACTGGTCCAGTCGGCACTGGCGATTCTCGCCGATCCGGCCCGCTACAATGCATTGTTGGACTCCCTAGCACCGGCCCGCATCGACACGCTGGACACCGTGGGTCTGGAGTAGCGTGGAACGCAGTGAAGGGGGCCGCGTTCTCGCGGTAGATTACGGGCGCAGACACCTCGGCATCGCCATGTCGGATCCCCTGCGCGTCATCGCCAGTCCGTTCCGCACCGTGGACATTGTGAATCCCGATCAGGGTATTCGGGTCGTCGCCGATCTCGTTCAGGAATGGTATGCGACGGAGCTCGTGGTGGGGCTGCCTCTGAGTCTTTCAGGGGATGAAGGCCCCATGGCGTTCGAAGTGAGGCAATGGGCAGAGAGACTGGGCTCCTCATGCCGATTGCCCGTCCATCTGATTGACGAGCGGCTCACCTCTGTTGAGGCTGACCGTGTCTCGCATGTGACCGGGCGCCGGACGCGATCGGACGACATAGCTGCCGCCCTTCTGCTCCAGGCGTATCTGGAGGAACGGCGATGAAGGCACTCACCGCCGCAGCCGTCGGGGCCATGGTGCTGCTTGCGGTATCGGGGCTC
>JALOPK010000260.1 GCA_025453925.1 Candidatus Eiseniibacteriota bacterium
TGGCGTCTTTGGATGTAAATCTGTTTGCGAACCATGTGAGTAGACATAAGGCACCTCGCGGCTTATTATACATCACTTTATACACAATAATGTATGTCAGGCGTCCGTTTCATGGGAGGCCAGGTCGCCCGGCGGATCTTTATCCCCTGTTACCTGGCGTGCAGGCATCGATTCCTGCCCTCTCAAAGATACCAGGCTGATCCCGAACCCGGCCAGCATGATTACCGCCCCCGTCCAGTAGGGCATATTCATATTCTGATCGAACACAAAACCCGCCCACAATGGCCCGGCGATGCGCCCCAGACTGAGGAAGGAATTCGTCAGCCCCATGGTGATGCCCTGCCCGCTGAGGGTGCGCCTGGAGATCAGTGTCCCGTCCCATGCGGACTGGATGCTCGCGCCCTTCCGCGGCGATTCCGTCACTTTGAGCCTGCGCGGTGCGACGGTCTGCCCTTCCGACTTCGACAGTTTGCTCACGGACTCGGCGGTCGTGGCAGTCTCGGCCCGTCAGGAGCCAGGTCGGGCGGTGCTGGCCGGACACCGGCGCCGGCCCGACATGCAGGCGAGATGCACCTCCTCGGGAGCATTGCTGAGTCTGGTCTTCGACCGGTTCCCTCCTCCCGTGATTCCCCTGCGTCCGGTGCTTCGAATCATGCTTGATGCGGGACATGGCGGCGTCGACGCCGGGGCACGATCGGCGGATGGTACCGCCGAGAAAGACATCACGCTCTCGGCGGCGAGGATGGTGGCGACGCGTTTGAATGAACGCCACAGGGACATCGAAGTTCTCTTGACTCGTGAGACGGACATACTGCTCCCCTCGACCCTCCGGGTGGAACAGGCCAATTCGCGCGCGGCGGACGCATTCATAAGCCTGCACTGCAATTGGTCGTTCGACAAGTCTCTGCGCGGGCTTCGAGCCGGTTTCTCCTCACCCGGGAGTTCCGGCCGCTCATCAGGCGTGGTCGCCGGAGACGGGGTCGTGTGGCCTGATGATTCCGGCAGCCGTGCGTCGGGCGGGCCTGCCGGGGGCATCGCGAGGTGGGACAACGCCCACGACTCCTGGATCCCTTTGTCCCAGAGCCTGGCCGGATCCGTCAGTGACGCCGCCCAGGGAAGAGGCATACCGACGCGGCAGCCTCTTCAGGCTCCTCTCGCGATCCTCGAGGGGCTTTCCATGCCGGGCATCATGATTGAATTGGGGTACCTGAGCAATCCCGTCGAAGCCCGGGACCTGGTCACCCTCGACTACCTCGAGGGGCTCGCCGATGCGGTCGTGGAGGGTATCTCCCGGTTCGTGGCATCCTCGAGGCAGCCGGAAGGTCAGCAGTGAGAGACCTGAGCGCCCAGTCGGGCCGGAGCCGGCACCGGGAGCCGCGGTGAAGCGGAAGTCCCCACGGCGCAGAGGAATGGCGACTCGCCATCTTGTGCTCGCCATAGTGGCAATTGTCGTCGCTCTGGCGGCCGTCGTCGCTTTTCTGGTCTATCGAAGCACGCTCGAGCGGCCTGACGAGCGCGATAACCGCATGACCCGAAACGCCCCTGACCGCCTCTCCGTACGGCAGATCATGGTCCGACACCCGGCACCGGAAGGGGGCGGCATGGTCTGGTCGGCGATCGGTGTGCCGGTGACCGCCGGTGGCATGACAGCGCTTGGAAGCATCGTCGTCTCCGCGTGGGGCGACCGGGTCGCGGAGGCATGCGGCGCATCGGGGAAGGAGCGGCTGTCCCACTTCTTCTACGATGAGCGGCGCGTCGCCTACATCGACTTCTCCCCCGCGTTTCTCTCCGGATGCGCCGTCGGAACCTCTGGGGAGATGGAGCTGATCGAGTCGCTGGAACAGACGGTGTGGGCAAACCTCCCCGGCACCGCGGGGATCGTGCTCTTATCCGGCGGCACTCCAGTGGACGCGCCATGGCGCCACGTGGACGCACGATCCGGGAGGATGCCGCCATGAACCCAAGTGAACAGCCTGCCGAGATCCGGCTGACCCGCCCGGATGGCCGCCAGCCCCGGGAACACCGGTCTGTGGAGATCCACCGGGGGTTTCTGCGCCATGCAGAGGGATCGGCGATGATCACCCAGGGCGCGACACGAGTGATCTGTGCCGCTTCGATCTCCGCGGCGCTTCCCGATTTCCGCCGGGGCACCGGCGGCGGATGGGTCACCGCGGAGTACGCGATGCTGCCGCGGTCAACGGGCGTCCGTTCGCCCCGGGTGACCCTGGTGCCCAACAAGCGGGCGGTCGAGATCTCCCGTTTTCTCGGCCGCTGTCTGCGGGCCGTGGTTGACCTCTCGGCCATGGGCCCCTGGCTCATCCAGGTGGACTGCGACGTGGTCGACGCCGACGGAGGAACACGGTGCGCGGCCCTCACGGGCGGCTTCGTCGCCCTGGCTGACGCCATGCAGTTCCTCGTCGCTCGCGAGAAACGGCCGGCGTGGCCGCTGAGGGAGCTGGTGGCCGGGATCAGCATCGCCCGGATCGAGGAACGGCTGGTGGTGGATCCATGCTATGAGGAGGATCACCGCGCGGCCATCGACCTGACGATGGCGGTCACCGGGTCGGGCCGGATCGTCGAGCTTCACGCCGCGTCGGAGGCCTCGCCGTACGAGCGAGCCACGCTGGACGCAATGGTCACGCTGGGCATAGAGGGCGCGCACGCGGCGTTCGCGGCGCAACGGGCATGCGGAGACCCCTGCGGGAGGGACCGTGCTGGTCATTGCGACGGCGAACCGGGATAAGCTCCGCGAGATCGAAGAGCTGCTGGCGGGGGCAGGGATCGATCTGGCTCCCCTCAACCGGTGGCCGCAGTACGAGTCTCCGGCCGAGACGGGAGCGACTCTCGAGGAAAACGCCATCATCAAGGCGCACGGCGCCGCCCGGCACACCGGGCTTCCCGCGATGGCCGACGACACCGGACTTGAGGTGGATGCCTTGGATGGCCGGCCGGGCATCATGGCCGCGCGCTTCGCCGGAGAGCGGGCAACCTACGGAGACAACCGGCGCAAGCTCCTCGGCCTGCTGGCCGGGGTGCCCGAGGCGGGGCGGACCGCAGTGTTCCGCACGGTGGCCGCGCTCTGCTTTCCCGACGGTGAGTGTCATACCGTCGAGGGGAAATGCCCCGGCCGGATCACGTCGGCCGAACGGGGCAACGGCGGATTCGGATACGACCCCGTGTTCCTGGTCCCTGCCCTCGGGCTCACGTTCGCCGAGATGGACGACGCCACCAAGAACGCGGTGAGCCATCGGGGTGCGGCCCTGGTCCGCCTGCGCGCGGTAATCGCCGACCTGGCGCGCGCCGGCCGCCTCTGACCTACCCCTGCCGCTACTCCTCGGCGGGAGAGGGGATCGTCGGGGTCAGCACCATCACCAGCTCCGCCCGTTTGGTGGTGTCGACCTGATGCCGGAAGAGCGCGCCGAGAACGGGAATGCTGCGCAGGAGGGGAACCCCCGACGAAGTGCGCGCCTTCGTGTCGCGGATCAGACCGCCGATGACGACGCTCCTGCCCAGCGGCACCGTCACGGCGAGCTGCGCATTGGCGGTCTCCACCACCGGGTATCTGGTATCTCCCGCTTCCACGTAGTCGGTGATGGAACTGATCTCGGGCCTGATCGCCAGGCTGACCGTGCCGTCCCGGTGGAGCCGGGGCCTCACCCAGATGCTGAAGCCGACGGGGAGGTAGGTGACCCGCTGGTAGCGGCTCACCGTGCCGCCATTGTCCTCGCGGCTATCCACCGTGACATACGGCACCTTACTGCCCACCATCAGCTCTGCCTCGTCTCCGGAATGCGTCAACAGCGTCGGACGGGCGATGAGTTCGACCCTGCCGAATGACTCCAGCATGCTGAAGAGGACCTCGTAGTCATCGTCTGCGATGTCGCCCAGCTCGCCCTCCAGCCGCGGCCCCGAGGACGCCATGGGAAACGATCCGCGGAGGACCAGGCCGTCCACCTTGTCCGCGATGGCTTGCCAGTCTATCCCGGTCTCCACCTCCCGTGACACCGACACCTGGAGGATTCGGGCATCCACCCGGATGGTGGCCCGCGGCGAGTCCACCTGCACCAGGAGGCTCCGGGCATCTTCGAGGCCGGCGGGGGAGTCTTCGATGAGGAGCCCGTCTCCACCGATGGGAGTCACCACACGTCCGGGCTGCATGGCCTGCAGCCTGTCCACGAGATTGCCGATGGAGTCGGCATCCACGTAGTCCAGCGCCACGAAAGCCGGGGCGTGAACCGGCGGCACATCCAGCGAATCCAAGAGCTCCTTCACCAAGGCCACCCGCCGTGGATCGTCGCGGACCACGAGCCGTGAGCGCCAGGCGTCCGCCTGGACGGCTCCCGTCGGCCCCAGCACATCCTTCACCCGGCGCGCGGCATCTTCAGGCCCGATCCACCGCACCTCCAGCAGAGCCGTCTCGTGAGCCGCACCTCCACTCTCGATCAGACTCCGCATCTGGCCGATGACCAGCGGCCGGTCGAAGACCATCACGCTGGCGCCTTCCGGATCCACCACCACTTTGCCACCCGGGGAAGACAATGACGCGAGGCTCGCGGCAAGGCTCGTGGCGGAACCGCTCCGCACCGTGAATACCTCCGTGCGCATCTCGGCCGCGAACTTCAGGCCGGTTGATCGTTCATACTCCTCCCTGGAAACGAACCGATACACGCCGCCCGAGCGGTAGACCGCCCATCCGCCTGCGGCAGCCAGCGCCTCCAGCGCGTCGCCGACCTCGACGTCACTGACGAAGAGGGTGACCTTCCCCTTCACGCCCGGCCCGATGACGACGTCGAACTGGGCCTGAGCGGATAACTGCTGGACCACGTCCGCGATATCCGTGTCGCGAGCGTCCACACTCACCCGCGATGCCGCCGAGACCGCGGAGGAAACGAGCACCAACGCCAGAGCGAATCTAGAGCGCCACACGAATCACCTCGCCGCCGCGAGTAAGCACGACCACACGCCGACCGATTGAATCCACCCTGGCCCCGCCCAGGGTGTCACCCACCGACACGCCGATGGTGGTATCGCCCACCGCCAGGGTCGCCATTGGCCGGGGACCGAGAAGGGTAGACAGGAGAACAAAAGGCGCGGCCGGTGTTCTGTCGAGTCCGAACAACGTGGACAACGGCTCTTCTTCCGCGAAGGGCCCGGCGGGCGCGGCCGACGGGAGAGCCG
>JALOPK010000261.1 GCA_025453925.1 Candidatus Eiseniibacteriota bacterium
ACCGGTACTTTCGTGGCCCCACAACGCGTGGATGCTCGTTGAGTCTGAACGCGATCTCGGTTTTCATGGTCAGCCGGGTTCCTTCCAGAATGACCTTCGGGCAGAGCTTCACGGGGGCATGAGCGGGCACGGCAGCTCCTCTCTCACGGTGTGGTGCAATTCAGTGTGGGTCTCGTGACACGCGGCCGCGATGATACGCGCCGACGGGCCGGCGTCACCTGCTCCGGTTCCTCGCCCTGAAGGCAGATACGGACACTCCCGTTGCGCCTGCGGTTGCCGCGGCGCCCTCCTCCTCCCATATTGGTGTCAGTGATCTCATCGCTCTCCTAAGCGTGAAGATCCCCGGGATGGCGGGAGAAGCCCTTCCGGGGACAAGGAATGACGCCCATGCTCATCCAGCAGCGTGATCGCGACCTCCTCATCCGCCTCTTCGCGGGCAAGTTGGTCACACCTGTCCGCCTCATGGTGTTCACCCAGAACCAGACGGGCCTCACGCTGCCGCTTCACGTGACGTGCCAGTGGTGCCGTGACACGGTGGCCCTGACCCAGGAACTGGCCGGGCTCTCCGACAAGATCTCCCTGGAAGTGCACGACTTCCTGACCGAGAAGGATCTGGCCGACAGCCTGGGGATCGCGAGGATCCCGGCAGTTGTGCCGGGTGGGGTGGATCGGCCACGGATCAGATTCTACGGGATCCCTGCCGGCTACGAGTTCACTGCGCTGGTCGAGGATATTGTGGACCTTTCGACCGGGACGACCGGGCTTTCCGCCAAGACGAAGGAACGATTGCGTCGACTGACCGCCGATGTGCACATCCAGGTGTTCGGCACCCCCACTTGCCCGTACTGCCCCCGCGCTGTAAGAATCGCCCACCAGATGGCGATGGAGAGTTCACGGGTGCGCGCCGATGCCGTCGACGCCACGGAGTTCCCGCACCTTGCGCAGAAGTACCAGGTGATGGGAGTCCCCAAGGTGGTCATCAACGAGACGACGGCATTCGAGGGTGCGCTTCCCGAGTCGGCGTTCCTCCTCAACGTGCTCAGCGCCGCGGGTGAGCTTCTTCCTGAAGAGAAGGCCCAGTTTGACGCGCTACGGCGGTCCTGATGAATGAGTCAAGCGCCCGGGCGGGAGAAGACCGGTGAAGCCAGGGCCTGAGACTGCTCACGCTCGGGTGACCCGGGCCTTCCATGTGTCCGCGCAGGCCCGCGAGCGTTGCGGGCTCGACGATTTCTCGTTCGGGCCCGGCGGGATGGTGACCATCGGCGGTTTCTACGCGGCCGGGATTCTGGCAAAGAGGCTCGACGGCCGGGAGGGCGATTCCTCCACGACGGCGGGGCAGCTGACGGCGCTGGCCACGGTCACGGGGATACTCGCGTACGTCCTCGACTTGTACATGCGAACCGTGAACCCCCACGCCCTGGCGCGCGCCCTCGAGGCGGTGCGTGCGGCCGTGGGAGAAGAAGCGGTGACCTACGCCGTCGAGGTGTTCCGCCAGGAGTTTCCTCCGGGCCCCGGCGAGGGGGAACCGCCTCCCGAACCCGATCAGCTTGCCCAATGGCTCGTGCTCTTGTGGCTCCAAAACGCCAACAGCGCCGCCGCACCGTTCCGGCCTCTTTTCCACGACGAGCGGCTGGAGCGGGAGACGGCCTATGGCCGCATCATCGCGGAGCTCTCGGGCTTCTTCGCCGCGGAACCCCGATTCGGCCCCAAACATCAGACCATCATCGAAATGCTCCGCGCTCCTGCCATTGCCGAGCCTGAGTCGCTCCCCGCCCAACTGGAGTTCATCCGCCGGGAGTGGGGCGAGCTGCTGGAGGGCGAGCTCGTGGCCGTACTGGGCGCGATCGACCTCATCACGGAAGAGCAGCGACCTCGCATTCCGGGGCCGGGGCCACCCGCCGCCATGCGCATCGACGCGCTGGAGGGCATGCCCGAACGGTACAGCCAGGACCAGGCATGGATGCCGGAGTTGGTGCTGATCGCCAAGAACACTCTGGTGTGGTTGGCGCAACTCTCCCGGTCATACGGCCGTCCGATCGCCCGGCTGGATGAGATCCCCGTGGAAGAGCTTGACCGGCTGGCTGCCTGGGGCTTCACCGGCCTCTGGCTCATCGGTCTCTGGGAACGGAGCCCGGCCTCACGACATATCAAGGCGATGTGCGGTGACGCCGACTCGGGAGCCTCCGCTTACTCGATCCAGGAGTACCGGATCGCTGACCGCCTGGGTGGTGAACTGGCATTCCTGACCCTGAAGGAACACGCCCTTCGGCGCGGCATCAGGCTGGGGGCGGACATGGTGCCCAACCACACCGGAATCGTGTCGCGGTGGGTGGTCGATCATCCGGACTGGTTTATCGCGACTGACCGGCCGCCCTATCCGTCGTACACGTTCGAGGGCCCCGATCTCTCGAGCAGCGACCGCGCGGGCATCTATCTGGAGGATCACTACTATACCAAGTCCGATGCGGCCGTGGTCTTCAAACGCTTGGACCGAACAACCAATCGCGCCACCTACATCTACCATGGCAATGACGGCACCCTCATGCCGTGGAACGACACGGCACAGCTCAACTACCTGAATCCCGCGGTGCGGGCTGCAGTGATGGACACCATCCTCCATGTGGCGCGCCTGTGCCCTCTGATCCGTTTTGATGCCGCCATGACCCTCACAAAAATGCACTACCAGCGCCTGTGGTTCCCCGAGCCGGGGTCCGGCGGCGCGGTTCCGTCACGGTCGGAGCATGCGCTGACCCGGGAACGCTTCGACGAGCTTATGCCCGAGGAGTTCTGGCGAGAGGTGGTCGACCGGATAGCCGCCGAAGCGCCCGACACGCTGCTGCTGGCCGAGGCCTTCTGGCTTACCGAAGGGTACTTCGTCCGGACCCTGGGCATGCATCGGGTCTACAACAGCGCTTTCATGAACATGCTCCGCGAGGAGGAGAATGCCGGCTACCGGAAGCTCATCAAGGACACGCTGGAGTTCGACCCGGAAATCCTGAAGCGCTATGTCAACTTCATGAACAACCCTGACGAAGAGCCCGCGGTCGCCCAGTTCGGCAACGGCGGCAAGTACTTCGGCATCTGCACCCTGATGGCCACCCTGCCGGGGCTCCCCATGTTCGGCCACGGCCAGGTGGAAGGGCTTTCGGAGAAGTACGGTGCCGAGTTCACCGGTCCCCGCTGGGATGAGCACTCGGATGGGGACCTTGTCGCCCGGCACGCACGGGAGATCTTCCCGCTGCTGAAGAAACGGAAGCTGTTCGCGGGCGTGGACGAGTTCCAGCTCTACGACTTCCTCACTCCCGAGGGCGTGGACCAGAACGTCTTTGCCTACACCAATCGATGGGGCGGCGAGCGCGCCCTGGTTGTCTACCACAACCGTTGGGGGCAGACCCGGGGCCTCATCCGGACATCCTTGCCGCGGACGGTGCGGAACCCCGATGGCAGCAAGTCCGTTCAACACTCCGATCTCGTGACGGCGCTGCGCATCGGCTACGGATCATCCCGGTTCCTTCGTTTCAGGGATCAGATCGCAGGCCTAGAGTACCTGGTCGCCACCGCGGATCTGGAGACCACCGGCCTGCAGCTCGAACTCGGAGCGTACGAGTACCGCGTGTTCCTCGATATCGAGGAGCTGGAGGACACGACTGACGGATCGCTGGAGAGCCTGGCCCTCCAACTGGCCGGCCGAGGGGTGCCGAACCTTGACTTCGCCCTCGAGCAACTGAGACTGAGGCCCGCGCATGAGACCTTTCGAGCGATCCTGAACCCCCAGATCATACGCGTCATGATGGAGGTGGCGCTGGTGGTGCCGGAATGGGCGCCCGAGCTCCTTCAGACGGTCGAGGCAAGGGTGGGCCGCCTCTGTGACGCCATCGGCAATGCGGTGATGATCACCGGCCAGCCCCAGGCATGCGCGCACCATGCCCGCCATGACCTCGATCAGGCACTCTTCCTCCTCGCTCCAGAGACCGCGCATGACGGCAACGCGACGGATGCGCTCCTTCAGGGAGTGCGCCGGGACGCGGTCTCCTTCGGTCTGCTGGTCGGGGCCACGACGCTGGACGCGGTCCGCCGGCTGGTGGATCGCGGCGAATCGACCAGGTTCCGCAGGGACGTTGTTCCGGACGAACTGATTGCCTCGTCGCTTCGCGCGCTCGGGGCTGATGACGCCCATGCCCGGGATGCGGTGGCGATCCTCGGAATCCTCGAGGCATACCGGGACGTGATCGCCGGCATGCTCCCGGAGCGGGCCGCCCTGTGTGCTCTGGTCCACACGATTCTGCGGGATCGAAGGTGGGATGACGTGCTGAGGGTGAACGAATACGAGACCGCCCACTGGTTCAGCAGGGAGGGGTTCGAGGATGTGCTCCGTTGGGTGGCGTTCTCCGCCTGCCTGCACGCCAAACCCGCGGACCGGGCCTGTCGCCTCGAGACATATGCCGCCTGGTACGTTGAACTCGCCAACCTTGCCCATACGGCGGGCTATCGCCTGGAGGACTTTCTGGCCGCGCTCGAGGCCGAGACGGCCTCCGCTCCGGGTGGAGCCGACGCCTGAACCGCGCCCTCCTGGTCCTCCTGCGCTGAAGAGGGGTTCTCTCCACGGCTGACCGTTTCGCGATCAAACCCCTGACCGAAGGGCGCGAGGGCAGGGTTATCGTCACCTTCGCCATGCCCATGCTGGCGGGGAGCGTGCTCCAGCAGCTCTATACCACCGTTGACAGCATCGTCGTCGGGCAGTTCGTGGGGAAGTACGCCCTCGCGGCCGTCGGCGCCAGCTTCCCGATCATCTTCTTCATGGTCTCTCTGGTCATGGGCATCACGATGGGCGCGAGCGTCATGGTAGCCCAGTTCTTCGGAGCCGGTGACTTCGAGCGGTTGAAGAAGACCATCGACACGACGGCCGCGTTTCTGCTCGGAGCAGCGACCGTGGTCACCATCGCGGGGATAACGCTTTCGGGAGAGATCCTGCGGGCCATCAAGGTGCCTGCAGAGGTCATGCCCGACGCTCAAGCTTACCTCACCATCATGTTTGCGGGAATGGCCGCCATGTTCGGCTACAACGCCATCGGCGCGATTCTCCGCGGCCTCGGCGACTCGAAGACGCCGCTCTACTTCCTCATGGTGGCGACCATCGTCAACGTGGCCCTCGACCTGCTCTTCGTGCTCGCGTTCGGG
>JALOPK010000030.1 GCA_025453925.1 Candidatus Eiseniibacteriota bacterium
GTGACCATCGGGTGCGATCTCAACCCCGACTTCCCCTCCAGCCTCTGGGCTCGACGGCAGACAGGCGTCACGGTCGTGCCTGTCCAGCATCACCACGCCCACATCGTGGCCGCGGCCCTGGAGCATGGCGTGGTGCCCCCGGTGCTGGGGCTCGCCATCGACGGCACGGGTCTGGGCACCGACGGCACTGTCTGGGGATGCGAGCTGCTCCTGGCTGAACGTGGCGACTTCCGCCGCCTTGGGCACCTGCTGCCGTCGCCCCTCCCCGGCGGGGACGCGGCGGTGCACGAGCCATGGCGTGCGGCGCTTGGTCTCCTCCATGAGAGTTTCGGGAGTGGTGCCCTTGACCTGACGGATCGTCTTTTTCACGGTGTGGCGGCAGCCGCGGCACGGGGAGTGCACGAGGCAATGGCCCGGGGGGTGAACACGCCCCGGCATTCCTCCTGCGGGAGGCTCTTC
The DNA here is from genome assembly GCA_025453925.1 of Candidatus Eiseniibacteriota bacterium. Taxonomy (GTDB): domain Bacteria; phylum JAFGKV01; class JAFGKV01; order JAFGKV01; family JAFGKV01; genus JAFGKV01. Next base: position 460 of record JALOPK010000030.1, read on the forward strand.
GACGGAGTTGCGGCCTTGGCGAACGTGTGCACGGAGGCACGCTTCGAAGCGGAAGCCGCAATGCTGCTGGAGCGCGCGGCCGGGCCGGGGAGATACGAGCGGGACCGGGCAGCGCCGTTCCCCATCGAGGTCGTGGCGGGCGACGTCATGCTTCTCGATCACCGGGAGATGGTCAGGGAGATGGTCAGGCGTCGGCTGGCCGGCGATGCCCCGGAGACCCTCGCTCGGAGGTTTCACGACACGCTGGTGCAGGGAATGGTTCGGCTGGTGACGCAAGCTGCCGCGGGAGTCGGTCACGACACCGTGGTGCTGACCGGCGGGTGCATGCTCAACCGCCGGCTCGCGGAGGGGCTCCTCGATGAACTGGAACGGGCAGGTCTACGGGCACTGGTGCCACGACAGCTTCCGGTCGGGGACGGAGGCGTCAGTCTGGGCCAGGCGGCGGTCGCGGCCTGGCGTTCGAACCTTGTGCCCGGGGGATTTCCACCTTAGACTACCGCGTATGAAGGGGTTGCCCCTCATTGAGTCATCGAACCCCAGCGTTCCCGGGAGGAGGTGAGAGAGCATCATGCCCACCTACGAGTTTCATTGCACGGCGTGCGGAAAGGAGTTCACGACGATACTGAGCATTTCCGCGCGGGGTGAAGAGTCGATCGCATGCCCTCATTGCGGTTCGAAGAGGGTCGAACAGCAATACACGGCAGTCTCGGTCAAGACAGGGAAGAAGACCTGGTAGCACGCCCCCGTGTTAGGGGGAGGAGGTCCTCATGAGAGTGATTTCAGCGGTCATTCTGGCAGTGTTCCTGATCATGCCGGCCCGGGCGGCTGTCCTGTTTGTCTACGACCACGACGACGGCGCAACGCTGACCGACCCGATGGGCGCCGGCACGGTGGGCACCGAGTTTGCCGTCGTACGTGCGCTTCAGGCCCTCGGGCATCAGGTGACCACCTCGACGGTCTTGCCTGCGGATCTGACACCCTACGAGGGTGTCTTTGTGCTCACCGCGTGGTCTACGGGTTGAGGCTCGTGCATCTCGCTTGAGCAGGCTGCTCAGGCTACCTTGATGACGTACCTTCAAGCGGGTGGTTCGATCTACATCGAGGGTGTCGAGATCGGCTACTACCATGCCACCGGACAGTTGTACGACTCCGGCCTCTGGGGCTATCTGGGCTCCCTCTACCTGGGCGACGGGAATGCGACGGGCAATGTCAGCCAGCTGCACGGCCAGAACATGTGGTTCGGGGCGGGCATGCTGTTCGGTTACCCCTACGGGCAGACCCCTGACACGTGGGTTGATATCCTCGGCCCGGCAGGCGTGGGCAGCGGTCTCCAGTTCGTGGATCAGCTCAACCAGGGCCGAATCGTGTCATACCAGCCGCCTGGCCAGACGTATCGAACCATTACCAGCGGCGTGTGTTTCTGTGCGTTCAGCGAGAATGCGCCCATGTCGACGCAACAGCGTCTTATGGCACGCCTCGTGGGGTTCATGGTGGGTGAGGATGCCATTCCACCCGGCGCCATCGCCAGCGTGGAGGCCCAGCTGGCCGGAACGACGATGACGCTCTCGTGGACTCCGGTGACCCAGGACGCGCAGGGGGACCCGGAGCACCTCGACTGTTATCTCGTGGAGCGTGGGATCTCCGCGGCAGGCCCCTGGACCGCCGTGGGCATACCGGTGAACGCCAGCTACAGCGGGCAGGCCCCCGGCGCGGGGGATCCGGATCTGCACAGCTTCTACCGCATCCGGGCGCTGGACGCCACGGGCAATCTCGGCGCGGCCGCGCTGGCGGCGGAGTTTGAGTTCGCCATTGACCATCCGTAGATGCTCAGGCTCCCCCGCGGTGGCGCGGGGGAGCCTGAGATGCCCGGGCGAAGACCCCGGGCACACTGTTCCCGGGGCCGGATTGCGGGGATGGCGCCGTGCCGGTCGGGGATCCGGTTCCGGCCGACGTCTGAAGGGACGCCCCGAGTCGGTGTCGCCGGATGCCCGCGAGGCATGAGGCGAGGGAGCCGGGAATGGACCTTGGGGGTCTGAGCATCGAGCAGGTCGGCGAGGCCGCTCGAGAGGGAGATCAGGCGGCGCTGGAGGAGTTGTGCCGGCGGCTTCGCGTTAGTTTTCTGGTGATCGCGAAACGAAGGATAGGGGATGAGGATACTGCCGAAGACCTCACGCACGACGCGTTGGCGGTGGTGGCCGAGAAGATCGGGACCATCTCTGCCGATGTCGGTGTGCTCCCTTGGTGCCTGACGGTTCTACGGAACGTCGTAGGAAACTACTACTCCTCCCGCCGGCGGTCCGAACGGCTAGGCCCGTGGATCCGTGGACTCGCCACCCGCTGGCATGGGGGAGCGAACGACGATGTCGAGCAGGCCCGAGATGAGATTCAGCAGGTGATGCCTCGCCTGTCCGCCCGGTCCAGGCAACTGGTCGAGTGGACGATGGCAGGTTTCACTGCGGAGGAGATGCAGGAGTTCCTTGGGTTGCCGAGCCGCAATGCACTGTACATGCGGCTGTACCGGAGCCGTGAGGAACTTAGAGAAGCCTTGGAAGCGGAGCGAGAACAGCAATGAGACGCATACTGGATCTTCACGCAATGCGACCGGAAGGATGCACCGACCATGAGGCCGGCTCGCTCCTTGCGGCCTATGAGTGGGGACTCCTCGCGTCCGCCGAGGAGGACGCGTTCGAGGCGCACCTCATCGGGTGCGCCGCATGTGCGCAGGAGCTCTCTCAGGCCGGGCGGGTCGGCGATGCCATCAGATCCCGCGGCAGGCGCAGAAGCCGTGTCTGGATTCCCATAGGAGCCGCCGCGGCGGCTGCGGCGATACTCACTTTTTCTCACGTGCTCTCTCCGCCGCAGTCAGGGATCGCCGTGACCAGCCTGCAGACGGACACCGTCTCCTCGCCGGCGCGCCAGGCAACCATGTCGTTCGAGCTGAGCGTCCCCAGCCAGACTCGATTCTCCTACGATTTGAGCGTTCCCGGCACGGGCTGAGCCCTCCTCATCACGTCTCCGCCGTCAGCGGCGGTCTCTCGCTTGTCTCTCTCGCACCTCTCCGAGTATACCTGGTTCCCGACGGATCCCCGCCCGGCAACCCCCTAACCAACGCTCCCCAACCCGACGGCCCGGTCAGCTCCGTTTCTTGGAGGGGCGTGCGTGGTCCTTCAAGAATCGCGTGGCCGCAGTCGTTCTCCGTCTCTCTCTCCTGACAACGGAGACGAGCTCATCCGTCGTGACCCGCGCCTTGATCGACGGGACATCCAACGGTGACACAGGGGTTCTGTCAGGCTCCAGCGAAAACGTCCGGCCATCCTTACGGCGGATAAGGACTTTGCCGGTGAGCTCCGCCTTGTCCAGCACAGCGGAGAGTCTCTGTCGCGCTTCTGAGTAGGTATAGACTTCCATGACTCACACCTCCAGAGCGTGAATGCCGATCTTGTCGGCCGCACTCTTGAGAAGGCCATCCAGAGTCAGCAACGGGGCAGCGTGACGCAGCGCGCAATCGAGGTAGTACGCGTCGTATGCATACAAGTTGCCTGCGTCAGCGATCGACAGCGCGTTCTCTAGATCAACGGCGAGAAGCCGAATCGGGACGGACTGAAAGATGGCCATGCCCCGCCGCGCTTCCCCGAGAGCGATTCGCTCCTGCTTCAGCATCGAGGAGAAGGCGTTGCCGATCTCCCATGGGAGCGAACCCGGGCCAATCAGGTCGTGGCCGGCGGTCATCTCAACAATGCGGTCGCGTTCGGGCTCACCGACGATGACCGCGAGAATGGCAGACGCATCAATCACGATGTCCATTGCGATTCCCTCCTCTCATCATCAGACAATTGTACAATAGTCAATCGCATTGTCAATCATCTCTTCCGGGGGAGTGCCAGGAGTCGTGCGCGTGGTGCCGATTGGATGCTGATCGCCGCCCTCCGCTGTCAGTCTCGACTGTCCGCATCAATCCGGATTCCGTGCTTCGTGCCTCTTGCTCCCCGCGGCCTCGGCGGGGCGGACCGCCAAGTGCAGACCGCCGACTCGCTCGCTTCCTCTTGATCCGCTCTCTTTCCGTCTACCCCCACGCGCGAGGGGACAACTCTCCGGTTGCGTGAACCCGACGTCGGTCCCGCTATCCGACCTTGCGGCATTGATGACACCTGGCGTTCCTGCGGCAACACTCGGGAGCCTGACCGTCACCATCGGCTTCGGGACGCTGGCGTCGCGCTTGTTCGGTCTCCGGAAGTCCGATACATTCTGCGGGAAGCATTCTCGGCTCGGTCTCTCTACCCCTGAGGTTCGCATGATGACCACACGACGCACGCTGTCCGCCGTCCTCCCTCTCTTGGCTGCAGCTCTGTTCTGCCTTGGGTGCGACGACAAGGCTGATCCCGTCGGGGATCAGAGTGATGGGTTGCCGGACGTGGTGACGTACACACAGCATGTGAAACCGCTCCTGGATGCCAGCTGCATTCAATGCCATGCAACGTTTCGGCAGGGCGCCGATCGGAATGGCGCACCCACGGGGATCAACTTTGACACCTATTCTGTTGCCCGCGCCTCCGCCGATGGGGGAAGCATGAGCATTCAGGCGGGAACCATGCCGCCCGCCGGTGGGCTTTCACAGTATGACCGTTCCCTGTTCGCCAAGTGGGTCGAGCAAGGGACTCAAGAGTGAGGAGGGCAGCGATGAGAATGCTGTTCGTTCTCGCCGCGGTCGTGGTGCTGAGTGCCCACCCGACGTGGGCCGATACTGACGTCACGGTCGCCGTGGATACCGCATGGGACGATATGTCGCGAAGCGACCGGTCGGTCAACGCGCTGACGGCGACGCCGATTGACCCGGGCACCTTCCTCTTCGTGGTCACGCATCGCGCCCGTCAATCCCTCACCGATCACGCGGGGCGCGACTTCCTGGGTCTGGACGCCGGCGGCCTCAAGATCGGTCTCGGTCTGCGATGGGGCGTGATCAATGGCCTCGACGCCGGCGTGTTTCGGCTGAACGGCACCGCGGAGATCTTCGACACCGTGGAGTTCGATCTCAGGTCCCGCCTGCTGAGCCAGGAGGCGCACGGCCTCGACGTCGCCCTTCGCCCCGGTATCACCTGGTTCATCCAGCCCGATCAGGGCGATGCCTCGGGGCTGTTCGCCCAGCTTCTCGCCACCCGGCAGTTAGGACATCGAGCGACGGTTGGCGCCGGTTTGCTCTACCACCAGGATTCGTCCGGCGACAGAAAGGCGACGATGGATGATGACGAGTCCGTGGCGCTTCTTGCGCACGGGGAGTTCAGACTCACGCCAAAGCTGGCTGTCGCCGTGGAAGCGGCGCCGAACCTGGGGGGCTACGGGGAAAACAAGCCGTCAACCAGCATTGCGCTCAAGGTCTTTACCTACGGGCATACCTTCAGCCTCGTGGTGAGCAACACTCAGTACATCGGGGCTGACGGCATCGTCACCGGCGCCTGGCGCGAATGGGACGAACCCATCATCGGCTTCACTATCACCCGTGACATCGAACCATGAGAAAGGCGTGCCCCATGACAACCCGACGACGCGTGCTCCGGGATCTCGCAGCGGGAGTAGCAGGCCTGGCCATCTGGCCCAAAGCCGCCGGCTCCCAGGACGCCCCGCCGGCCGCGCCGGCGGATTCCACGAAGTCCGCCGCATCCGACACGACCGCGGCACCCCCCGAAGTCTCCATCGCGCTCTCCGCCGTCCGGGAGCTCGCCAAGGTGGGAGGCTCGGCGGTGGTTACGGTCAAAGGGAGGACGCTGCTCCTGGCGCGCGACTCGGAGACCTCGGTGCTGGCCTTTGAATCCCGCTGTACTCACAAGCAGGTCACCCTCAAGTTTGATCATAAGAACGCACGGCTGAACTGCCCCGCGCACGGGTCACGGTTCGATCTCGGCGGCAAGGTGCAGAAAGGCCCGGCCAAGGAGCATCTGCAGGCGTACCCGGCGGTGTTGAAGGCGGATACGATCGTAGTGACGCTCCCGGAATAGCGTGAGGGCCGGGAGCGCACGAGGCGTCCTGGCCCTCGATGCGCCGGCCTATTCGAGGATGACGAGGCGCCGCGATTCGGTGACTCCGTCAGTCGCGAGCCGACAGAGATAGGCGCCGGCCGGCACGCCCGCGGCGGCGGCATCCCATGACACGGTGCACGTCCCGGCGTGATGCGTGCCGTTGACCAGGCGTGTGACGAGCGATCCGGCCAGGTCGTAGATACCCAGATTCACCATGCCGGTCTGGGGCACCCTGAACGTGATCAGCGTGCGGCCCCGCATGGGATTCGGAGAGCTGGACAGGAGCGCGTGGCCGGGCAGCGGGGTGCCGTCGTGGACGCTCTGAGCCAGCGGTATCTGAATGCTGGCGGTGTAGATGTAGTCCCCGCTCGTCGATCCGTTTCCGTTCGCGGCATTCGCCGCGGCGTAGAACGTCACGAGATCGGGAGGCTGGGCAGGCGCAGTCCAGTTGAAGGTCCAGCCCGCCTGATCCATCACGCCGGCGTACGTGCCGGCGGCGGTCTGCTTCACATAGGTCTTGCCGCCCTGGGTCTCAATCTGAACGGTCGTGGGTTCGATGAGCCCGCAGGTCCCGATGGTCAGCGGGGTGAACTCGAAGCCCCATCGGGACTGCCCTGTCTGTTCGATCGTGATGACTATGGGATACGTCATGCCCGCCTCGAACGCGTCGGGAGCCGCGATCGTGACTGTGCCGGGGCCACTGTTGAGGCCGAAACTGGCGTGGCAGTCGTGGCACGTGCCTTCTCCGGGGGCGCCCGTCTTGCCGTTCGGTGGGTTGCCCGAGTATGCGAGGGTGACCGAGGGGGCTGCAACGCACAATGCCGCGAGAACGACCAACCTCATGGGAGAACCTCCTTTGTGGCGGGGCATCTTGCCCCACGCCTACTTGACGACGACGAATGGCTCAACAGCCACATCGTCTCCGAATGATGCGCGACAGACGTACATCGCGGGTGGGATCCTGCGACCGTTGCCGTCGCGCAAGTCCCAGGTTGTAGGTGATCCCGTGTTGGGCGCGACGAAGTGACGTACCATTCTCCCTGCGACGTCGATGATCTCGACGTCTTCGTAGCCGTCGGCACGGATCAGCATGGCTGTCTGCCCGTGGATCACGGTCGGCGTCACGTCCAGCGTACGCTCCGGCCTGGGGATGGTCACGGAAGTCCTTCCGGATGCAGTCTCCCGGCCAGTCGAGCTGACATCCATCAGGCGATATGCGTACTGGTTCCCAGGGCGAACATCCGGGTCCGTGAAGCGATAATCGTGAGGAACAGGTGACGTTCCTGCTCCCGGGATGAGGCGAGGGGAGATGAGGCTCGTCTCGTCCATGCAGGATCGATAGATCCGGAACCCGGCATTGTCACACTCGGAGAGGGTTGTCCAGCGCAGGACGACGACGCCCCCTTCGAACGCCGCCCCGAACCGGAGGAGTTCCACCGGCACAAGACCCATGGAGTGGGTCGCGGTGTAAATGTAGTCTCCTTCGGGCGACCCATCGCTGTTCGCGGCATTACCGGCGGCGTAGAACGTGATGGACGAGGGAGGTTCTGCCGGAGCGGTCCAGTTGAACGTCCAGGAAGCCGGGCCCGGGGTTCCCGAGTATGTGCCGGCCGCGGTATGTGTGACGTACGACCTCCCGCCGGAAACGCTCGCCTGGGTATTCGCCGGATCGGTGATCCCGCACGCACCCTGATCCAAGGGTGAAAACTCGAAGCCCCAGCGGGTCTGCCCCGCATGTTGGAGGCTCACCGTCACGGGATAGGTTTGCCCGGCCTCATACGAAGGCGGGCCCGAGATGGTCAGCACTCCGGGCCCCGAGTTGAGTCCGAAACTGGTGTGGCACATCACGCAGGTATCCTCGCCGGGACCTCCCGTCATGCCGTCAGGTGGCCCCCCGGAATACCCGTAGGCCAGCCCAACCGCGATGCTCAACAGAACGGTTGCCGTCCATCGTGTCTCTTCGAATCGCATGTCGCCCTCCCCGGATCAGAGACTGAACTCGACTTCGCCCACGTAGTTCGAGGGCTGACCGAGATTCTGCGCCGCGTCCCGGGCGATCACATTGTAGAAGTGGTTGACCACCGGGTTCCCCGCGCCGTTCGGCACGATATGGGGTGGGCCTGCGACGATCACGAAGGCCGGGCCTGTCGGAGAGAAGAAGGCCACCGGCGAGGTGTAGACCAGGTAGTCGGTGACTCCCACGTTGTCCCCCGGATTCGACCAGGTAAGGATCAGACTGGTGCCCGACGCTGCGATGGAGAGATCCGTCACCGCGTTCGGCGGCTGGGTATCCTGAAGGACTGCCCACGCGACCGTGGTGTAGATGTAGTCGCCCGTTGAGCGGTTGTTGTTGTTTGCGCCGTTCCCTGCGGCATAGAAGAAGATGGTATCGGGAGGTGTGGCGGGGGCCGTCCAATCGAAGTGCCATGACATGGGACCGGTGCTGCCAGCATTGGTGCCGGCGAGTGTTTGCTTCACGTACGTGTTGCCCCCGCTGGCGGAGAGCTGGGTGGAATCGGGGTTCGTGATGGTGCACGCGCCCTGATCCAGCGGCGAGAACTCGAAACCCCAACGGGTCTGCCCCGGATCGCCAACGGTGACGGTGATGCTGTGCGTGCTGCCCGGAAGGAACGTCGCAGGGGCGGCGATCGTGATGAACCCATCGCCACTGTTGAGGGGGAAGTCGGCGTGGCAGTCATGGCAGGTGCCCTGGCCGGGGGCCCCCGTCTTGCCGTCAGGAGGCCCCGTCGAATAGGCATCGACCGGGCTGGGGAGCCCCGCAAGCGTCAGCACGCTCAGAGTCATCACGACGAACAGCGGGGGGAAGAATCGCGTGCGCAGACCCACTGGGTCACCTCCTGGTGCGTCGGCCCGGACAGGCCCGTTCCTGGTTCCGGCAGGGTAGGACGCCATAGGCCTCCTGCCTCTTCATAGGAACGATTCTAAATACGAAACAGGGCCTGGTCAACAGTATTCGCCCGGGGGTCGGGAGGGAAGGCTCCCCCTCCATGTGACCGACGGTGCGGATGGGCAGTGTTCCGCGACCTGGTGTGCGCTCGGCGCTGGTCAGGGGGTGAAGGCGACACCAAACACGTGTTCGAACTGATCCCGACTGTGTCCCGTCAGTTCCTGCGCGCGGATTCGGCACGCGGCGGCGCGCGACGCCATATTGCTCCCGGGGCCACGACCTGCCAGGGCGGACACCCACTCCTCCAGGCCGACCTTCCCCTCGACGGGGGGGAGGATGATGCCTGCCTCACCGGCGACCTCGGGAAGCGCGCCGAGGCGGGACACCAGCGGCACTCTGCCGACCGCCATCGCCTCATGCACGACGCGGCCGAAACCCTCCTCGCAGCGCGACGGGACCAGGACCACGCCGGCCTCGCGATAGTATCGGCCCGGGTCAAGGAGGAAGGGGACCCATTCCACGTTCGGGCTGGTGGTCTCCGGATCAGCGTGATGCCACCCCTGCACGATGCGGAAACGACGATCCGGTAGGCGGGCGGCCAGGTCGAGCACCGTCTGGAGCCCCTTCTCGTAGGAAGCGGCGAAGGCCGTGACAGGATCGTCGCCGCGTGAGGCCGGTCCCGACGGCGGGGGCGAGAGCGCGGGGTAGAGGAGGGATGTCTCAAAGTCATGGGACGCGGCGCGTTCCCGGATGAAGCAGGAGGGCGCCACCATCTTCAGCGAGGATGCCCGCAGACGGGCAATCGCGTCGGCGGTCATGACCGACGTGAGGGTCCGAAGGGCCTCGGTCTCCTGCACGAGGATGAACCCCGTTCCCCTCCAGAGCGCCGCGAGCGGCGGCAGAAGCATGACGTCTTTGGCCTGGGCGATGACCACATCAGGAGCCAGTTCGTCAAGCCACGAGCCGACCCACGCGGGCGGCGGAGATACTACGCCGACGGTCTCCACGGGCACCCCCGCGGCAACGTAGTCGACGCGCCGGCGCGCGCACCGGGTGACGGGTAGGCCAAACCGCGTGATCACATGGAGGAACGCGTGGAACGCGTGATCCGGAAGACCGGGCGGGATGGCGTAGCGCATCATCCCATCATGACCTGACCGGACAAGGGCTGAAAGGATGTCGAGGACGGCGCGTTCCCCTCCCGTGGCGTATGGCCACAGGAAGTAGGACGCGAGCGCGGCGAACCTCACGGCTCGCCGGGGCTCCCGCGGGTCAGCCGCAGGATCTGGGCAGCCAGCGCTCCATGGCGTACCCCGGCCACCGCCACTGGGGGCATCCCCATCAGTTCACCGAGACGTTCCATGGTGCCGCCCTGGATCAACGGTGTGGCACCGCACATCCTGCGCACGACGCGCGCCGTGCGTGCGGATGCGTCGCCGGCGAGGACTACGATGGCGAGCTTCCGCTGCTCCGCACCCGCGGTGGTCGCGCGCAGCCCGAGGGTTGCCGCGCCAGAGCGACGAGCCAGTCCCAGGAGCCGCCCGATCCTCTCGAATGCTTCAGAGTCCACCGGTCGAATCCTCCATTCCTCTCCCATCGAACGCAATTCGGCAAAAAGAAACGGCCTGGCCCCATGCAGGCCAAGCCGTTTCGGCAGCGGTCCGGAGTGCTCTATCGAACGATGTACGGGAAGAGCCAAGCTGTCCCGTCGTAGGCCGCCCCGGCATCATAGATGGTCGCGTGGCTCAGCACATCAATGCCCACACGGCGAAGGCCCGCGTACTGCGGTGCGTGCCATTGGCCTTCGAAGTGGTCGCCTTGGAACGTCATGACGAAGCTGGAGAAGTCCGACAACGTTGCGGGAACCCGCAGCACGACGATGGCGTCCTGGGGAGGTCCCCACACGCGGATAGTGACCGGCTCCATCGGATCCAGGTGAACGAGCCCGCCGGGGAACTCCATCAGTTCGAGCGGATCCTCGATGGCGGTCGTGCCAGATGCCGCAACGATTTCGACCCGGGTAATGGCCATTTGACCACCGGCGGTCGTGATCAGCGTCGGCGAGATCTGCTGGAGCACTCCCGGTGTTCCGCGCGCCGGACGGGACACGATCGAGTGTTTGACGCCATCGCACGTGAACGCTTTGTCGGTGATCGTACTGTCTTCCCACTGCACATGGAGGATTCCGGTGATCACCGCGGTCCGCGTGACCTCGAACAGGCCGGGGCCCAGTTGTTCGATGATCCACGTGTTCTGAAACGGCCTCACCAAGTCCCGCCAGATGGCCGTGAACCCCTGGAGCCCGGCGATGGGGGCTCCCATGTAGGCGGCATCGGCCTCATAGTCGAAGAGATCCGGCTCTCCCTCGACGGGATCGATGAGTTCCGGATCGGACGAGATGTCGTACGGGGATGTCGTGTTGTTCTCGCACCCGGCGAGAATGAGCGTCGAGACGATGATCAAGGAGAGCCACTTCATAACGAACCTCCTTCAGGTAGTTACCGGGATCTCTGCTGTTCGACTGGGAGCTCCGCGTACCGACCATTGAGACGAAGGAACCCCGTGCCGGTTTACCGGCCGACCGATGTCCCCGCGCTTGACATGCGGCGGTTCGACCGTAGCTTGAGGAATTGAGCCGCGATGCGAAACCTACCCCCGTAGAGTGCCGATGCTTCAGCCACACATCGCGTCGGGGCTCTGGCCGGTTACCGGCCATGCTCAGGGCCGGCTGGTGACCCGGCCAGCCGGCCCTCACGCATCATGCCGGTCTGCCCCGCCTGCACCCCGATGGCACCCATCGGTGTGCGGCAGGCATTCACTCGGCGAGTTTTCCCGCCACAGGAGCGCGATGATGGATTGCAGACAAGAACGGTCCTCCAGCCAGAGCCGAGACAGAGTCGAGGTCACCGTACCGGCCGCCGCCCTCGTGGTCAGACACGCACGGTGTCCCAACGGATGTCTTCTCATGGCCTCGGAGGTTACCATAGGAGGACACCCATCCATTCACGTCCGGGCTCGACAGGGCGGGTGTGATGGCGACGTGTTCCTGGACCCCGCATACGGGAGCTACAACCATCGCTCGGCAATGGAAATCGCGGAGGGATCGGTCGTCACCATCGCCTGCCCCCACTGCGGTGTCACGCTTGAAGAGGCCGGCCGGTTCTGCAGCAGTTGCTCTGCGCCGCTGTTCGCGATGCAGCTTCCGAGGGGCGGCAGGGTCGAAGGCTGCACGCGCAAGGGTTGCTTCTCCCACCGCCTCGAAGTCATCGATCTGGGTGCGCAGCTCCTCCGGCTCTACGACGCAGGGCAGATGGATGCCCACCTGTAGCCGCGGTGCACCGCGCGGGCTACAGAGCGGGATGACGTCCGAACGAGAGAAACACCGACTGTCGAACTGTTTCCGCCCCACGCTTCTTCGACGCTGTTGCGAGCTGTGCCACACCCATGGCGAACCGCCCCGTCTCGATGGCCGCTCCCAGTAGCACCATGTGACGCCTCGCCTTCGCCTCGACCCAGAGGCCCAGGGGCAGCGCCACCTTCATCGCCCCGACGAATCCGCCCGAACGATCCCTTTCACCGCCGAACAACACCCGCTCCCCCTGCAGGGCGATGAGCCCTCCCGCTTCCCACGATTGATCGTGCCAATGGTAGGCGCCCGCCACGAGAAGAGGGTCAAGCAGGTACATCCGTGCCCCGACCACCGGGTCGCTGACGGTCGAGTCTCCCCTCTGCCAGACGGACCACCCCGCTCCCAGTTCGAAGAAGGACTGCACGTCAAAGCCCCACCCCAGCGCGCCGGCGGACTCATCCCCGCTGTGCGCGTAGCCCAGCGCCACCCCATTGCCCCCGCGGGCGCACCTTTCCGGGTATCGCATGGCGTACGCCTTGCGTAGCCTCGTGATCGAGGCAACGTACGCCGCCACCGCGGGATCTTGTAGCACCGCCCGCCCTTTGCGCCGCACCGTGCCCGGGCCTACGTTGTACGCGGCCAGCGCCAACTCGTCGTCCCCGAACAGGCGGCGCATCTGTGCGAGATAGGTGAGCCCCCCCCAGAGATTCCACCTGGGCCAGTGGCGATTGTAGACGCCGAGGGACCGGGCGGTGCTCGACGTGAGCTGCGTCAGGCCCCGGGCGCCCGTTACGCTGACCGCACGGGGATTGAACCCCGATTCGGCGGCCACCAGCGCGGCCGCCAGGGTTGAGTCGACTCCGGTCGAACGAGCGACTGCGGGGATCTCGGAGCTGCAGAAGAGCGGCAGGCCGAATCCGAGGGCCGCCGACGCGCCCGCCGAACGGAAGGCGATCCGCTGGGCTTCTCGAGGAAGAATGGCGCCTCCCCATGCCCGAAACCCCGGGGTTCGGGCGAGGGAGGCCGGGTTTCTCCACACGGTCTCTCCCGGCCCGCTCTGGGCGATCAGGGGGAGTTCGAGCACGTCTCCGAGGATAGGGGGCGCGGCTCGAAGCGAAGGCGGGATGATGCACGAAATGACCATCGCCGTGAGTATTGTGCGAATGGTGGCCCAGATCCTGCGGGAGCACGGCGCACACCATCCCATATCCGTGCGCATCCGTACGGGCTGCATGACCGGCATCGTCCCCGAGGCGCTGGCGCAGGCCTTCAGCATCGCTGCTCCCGACGAACTGGGGTGCGTTCCTGAGTTGCGCATTGACCAGGCCTCCGTGGTCGCCACCTGCGCCGAGTGTGGGAATGCATTTGATTCCGTTGCCTTTCCGGCGATCTGCCCGCAGTGTGACGGGGTGGGCACATGGCTGAAGGGTGGAGACGAGCTGGAACTTGTTTCAGTGGAGGTGAACGACGATGAAGACGATCGTGGTCAAGGAACACATCCTTAAGGCGAACGCCAGGGCCGCCGCCGAGAACCGAGCCGGATTCGGCCGCGCGCGCTTGACGGTGGTGAATCTCATCGGATCGCCCGGTTCGGGCAAGACCGCTTTGCTGGAGCGGCTTGCCACCCACAGTGAAGTGCGATTCGGGGTTCTGGAGGGTGATCCGGAGACTTCTCTGGATGCCGCGCGCATCGAACGCGCCGGCGTGCCGGTCGTGCAGATCGTCACCAAGGGAACGTGTCACCTGGATGCATCCATGGTTCACCGTGCCGTGCAGGAGCTGCCCCTCGAAGGACTGCGCTTTCTCTTCATCGAGAACGTGGGCAATCTGGTCTGTCCGGCGAGCTTCGACCTTGGCGAGACCGCCCGCGTGGTCGTCCTGAGCACCCCTGAGGGCGAAGACAAGCCCCTGAAGTATCCGGGGGTCTTCACCTCCGCGCGGGCAGTCGTCCTCAACAAGATCGATTTGATTCCCCACCTCTCTTTCGACTTGGACCGGGCGGTGGAAACACTGGCGACCGTGGTGCCGCGGACCCCCGTGTTCCCGCTGTCGTGTGTGACGGGAGCAGGGTTCGATGGGTTCGTCGAGTGGCTTGTGGAGCTGGCAGACCGCATCATGGGGCCTGTCGCAGGACCGCCCCCCACGGGCGCTGACGTCTAGGGCGAACACAAGGCCTCCCGATTGATGCGATAGACCCGGAACATTCCCTCCCGAGTCGTCAATTGCGGGAAGAGGAAGGGAGGCAGGTCCCTTTCGAGTACGACACCGTCCGCGGCGATCCAGTGCTGCCCAAGGGCGGGGAGCCAGCGAAGCTGCTCGGCACTGACCACGAGATACTCGACGCGGTAGTCGCAGGCCACCCGCCACACGTCCTCCATCGTGCCAAAGGGGGTCATGACAGTCGGCCGGGCATAGAGATAGAGGTACTTCTCCACGATGGGGAACCCCATGAGTGCGGCATCCGGGCCGGTGGACCGCTCTATCCAGTCTACCACCTCCATCGCCTCGCCGTGGACGACACGATCGCTCCGGGAGAGGGTTGCGGCAATGGGCCGCGCCAGAGGAAGCAAGAAGAGGAAAAGCGCGGCGCACCACGCCCAGGCTCTGCGCACCGAGGGGAGAGGGGACACACAGCGATCCCAGGCTTCCGAGAGGCCTACCCCCGCGCCGACGAATACGAGGGCATAGAAGGGGATGAAGTACCGGTACGTCCCGTGGGCGTGCCAGGCAATCGTGACGAAGTGCAGAAGAAACGCGACCAGAGGAAAGGCCATCGGCCTGCCGAGCCGGCGGAAGCCGAAGACCATGGCCGCCAGCGGAAGGATAAGCGAATCGCGGGCGAACGGCTCGTCCCGGAAGATGTTCCCAATCAGGAACCCCTCAATGCTCAGGTACGCTCCCTTGAGCCAGCGGAGCGCGATGTCGGCCACGGAGTGGGCCGCGAAGTACGCCGTCATGGTCGGGGGGGACTCGCGCAGGGAGAACACCGACCAGAAACCGTCGCTCCACAGAAAGAACGAGTTGTCTGTGTGGAAGGGGTTGCCGAAGGCGTGGGCATTGCGCACGAACCACGGTGCGGCCACGATCGCGGCCGCGGCACACGTCATGAGAACGTGCCGTGTGCGCCGGCGCCAGAGCCCCACCGCGGCGTAGGCGACCGCGATCAGGAGACCGTTGGCCCGGGTCAGGTACAGCGCCCCCAGGAGTACCCCGGGAACCCAGGGGCGGAGGGGGGCCTCCTGGTGCCGAAGGCTCCAAAGAACGAGTCCCAGGAAGAGCGCGGTGAAGACGATCTGGTCTTCAATCTGGGCAGAGAAGTAGATCTGGGGCGGGTCGAGGGCCGAGAACCAGGCGGCCAGGGAGCCTGCGCGCCTTCCCCCCACGGCCAGGGCGATCCGGTACGACAGCACGACAACGAGAAGGCCGGCAAGCAGGGGCACGATCTGCGCGACACGGAAGGAGTCGCCGCCGATTCGGCGCGCGCCCGCCTCGAGAATCGGAAGGAGAGGTTGCCGGTTCCCCTCCGGCTGTCCAAATTGGGCGGCCGGGCCATAGAAGGTCCATATCCTGAGCGTCGTGAAGCCTTTCCCTTCGCTCAGATTTCTGGCGAGCTCGAGAACGGTAGCGCCGTTATCGCCCCACGGCGCATGGATACTCCAGGCCATCATCAGGCGCAGCGCCAGGCCTACTGCGAGCGGAAGCATGAGCCCCCAGGGGCAACGGGTGTGTGGTCGCACGGTCCCTTCCCGGTAGTGGAGTGAAGTCCTCAGATCCGTAGAGATTGGCAGAAACCATGAGAGTGATCAAGGTTCTCGTCCTTCATCTGGCGTTTGTCGCGCTCTTTCTGCTGGTGCTCGACCGTCTCGCGGCGATGCTCCTGGCTGAGCCGGCCCTGAGCCGCCCGAAAGCTGTGGGCACGGAAACGCGAACCCTGGCAACGTGGCCGCTTCGCTCTGATCCCGCTTTGGGGTGGGCGCTGGCACCACCGCCCGAGAAGCCGGACGAAATGGGCCAGGGCTACCAGCTATCCCACGCGGGGATCGGCCTGCGATGGTTGCCGGGAACCATGGACATGGGCCCGCCCCTCGTGATGCTGGTGCTGGGAGACGAAACGGCGTTCGGCCCCACCGGTCCCCTGCAGGACACGTTCGGCGGCGGAATCAAACGGGCCACCGAAGAGCGGCTGCGCGACCGCACCATGGCGGTCGCCACCGCGGCGGTCCCCGGGTATGATGCGCTGCAGATGTGTCTCCAGTTCAAGCGACTCACGTCGCTGCGACCGCACCTTGCCCTGTTCTGTTTCTCCGCCGGACAGACCCTTGCCCCCACGGCACCCCTGTGGAGGCCCACCAGCATACGCCCGGCCCTCACCAAGGAATTGCTGTATAGACCAAGTCTTGCCCAGGCGCTCTACCTCGGGATCGACCGCCTGACCGGCGGCACCGAGGTGAGCGGAGTCTCGTGGGACGTGGCGCCGGAGCGGATACGTCAGGACGCGGCCGAGGATTTCGGCGCATGACCAGCCTGGGTCTCCCGGAGCAGTATCGGTCGGTTCTGGAGGCCCGCTGTCTGCAGGAAGGCGTGGCCTACCTCGATGGAGACGAGGCGCTCCTCGAACACGCGGAGGAGCGCCGGGCCGCCCCCGCCCCCGCCCGAGCTGGCGGTGGGGCACCGGAAGTGGGCATCGTCGCCCCGCTGGATGCGACCAACCAGGCCCACGCGTGGTGGATTCAGCAGCAGCTCAGGCCTCGGGTCAGACCCATCTTCCTGAGCCGCGTCTATTTCTCGCCCGCGCTGCTGCCAACCCGGGCAGCACATCGGGTCCTGGGTGAGGCTCTGGCCCTGGCCATTGCCGAAGGGGATCTTTTCTCCTGGAGACACCGCGTCCTGCAATGAGCGGGCGTTCTCTCACCCGCACCACGTTCTTCACGGGGGTCAGCAAGGGAGCGGAGGGGCTCGGCTCTCTTGCGGCCACGATCATCGTCGCCCGCTATCTGGGCCCCGGGGGGTATGGGATCTACGCGCAAGTCGTCTCCGCGGT
>JALOPK010000262.1 GCA_025453925.1 Candidatus Eiseniibacteriota bacterium
CTGGATTCACCGTCGCCGACATGGATCAGCGGTTTTTCACGGAAGATGGCCTGAAGTTTCGCGTCTTCGACGACATCCTCCGCGTTCTCGCCGGTATCACCATGCTGCAGCCCGTCGTGCTCATCGTCGAGGATGTCCAATGGATGCCCCGTCACGACCTCGAGCTGCTGGCGTACCTCGTCCGCTCCGCGGCTGATTCGCCTCTGCTGGTGGTAGTGACCATGCGAGTCGACGGCGACCGCCCGCATCCGGCCGCTGAGTTCCTGTCAGGGCTCACCCGGGAGATTCCCTCGGTGTCGCTCACTCTCGACAATCTCGATCGGGATGAAGCCACCAGCCTCCTCACCCTGGCGCTCCGAGATCCTGGAGTGCCGTTCGAGGTCCTCGGAATCCTTTACCGCCAGACCGGCGGCAATCCGCTCTTCCTCCGCGAGCTGCTTCGTGCTCTCCGGGATGGTGGGCAGATCACCCCCGGCGAGGCGGGGCGGTGGGTATATCGCATCGCTGCGGACCCCACCCTTCCCGTGTCCATCACGCAGGTGATTTCCCGGCGTCTCGCGTCTCTCTCCGAACCCGCGCGCAGGCTGATCAAAACCGCGTCACTTGCCGGTCGCCCGTTCTCCGTCGCCCTCCTGACCGATGTTGCCGAGAAACCAGAGTTGGAGGTCGCGGAGTGCCTGGAGGAGGCGCTCAAGTCTGGCATCATTTCGGAGGGAGAGACAGCCCCGGAGCCCGTCTATGTCTTCGTGCACGAGATGGTGCGCAGCTACGCCTACCGGGACCTTCCCCTCGCCACCAAGACGCTCCTGCACGCACGGATGGGTCGCTTCTGTGAACGGCTTCTGAAGTCCGGCCGCGACGATATGCTGGCCGCGACGGCGCATCACTACGCGGAGAGCCTCGACACGGCGAAGTCGGTGGAGTACGCCCTGCCGGCCGCGAAGGCCTCAGCGGAGCGACGGGCGGCGCGAGAGACGTTGCGGTGGCTGGGGACGTATCTGGAGCGGGTGGACGAGACCTCCGCGGCGCGGGAGGATCTGCTCTATGCCTACCGCACCCGTGGCGAATTCCTGAGCATGACCGGCGAGGGCGAGGCCGCTGAGCAGTCGTTGGCCCGGGCGCTGGAGCTGGCGGAGACCGATCAGGATCGCGTCGCGGTGCTGGCGCGGATCGGGGACAACTGCCAGAAGCTCAGCCGGTATGCCGACGCCCGGAGTCGCTACGATGCCGCATTGGCGTTGACCGGCGATGCCGTCGGGCGCGCCGACCTGCTCGTATCGGTCGTCTATCTCGACTACCTGCAGGGCCGGTACGCCGAGGCCATGGCTCGTCTCGATCTCGTGCGCGCGCTGCTTGATTCGGCGTCGCCGTCCCCGGAAGTCAGGCACGTATGGGCTGCCTACCACAAGCGAACGGGCGACATCAGGCAGGAACTCGGGAGCTCCGAGGAGGCGCTCACACACTATGCGACGTCCTTGGGGTTGTACCGTGATCTGGGCGACCGAATCGGTGAATCCGCAGTGGTGAACAACATGTCCAGCTGCTACTCGGCCATGGGAGAGCTGGAGAAGTCGTTGGAATTGCTTCACGAGGCCGCCCGGATGAACGCGCAAATCGATGATGCGCTGGGCCTCGCCATTGCTCACTACAATCTGGCCGAGACCTACGGGAGCCTGAACGAAGTAACCCTGGCGAGGGAGTATTACGAGCGGTACATGCAGGCCAACGCACGGATCGGCAATGACCTCGGAATTGGCTACGGCCACTTCGGACTGGGCTATCTGGCCTGGCTCGAAAACGATCTTCCGTCCGCGGAACGGAGCTACCGCGCCGCAGCCGACGTGTTCCAGCGCCTGGAGACGGCCCAGCTGGCCGCCATGGCCAGGATCCGGCTCGCCGAGATCCTGATCGAACAGGGCAATCTGGCTGAGGGCGCGGCGGAGGTCACCCGGGTCAGAGCATCGACCATGCCTGCTGACGACGAGCAGGAGGTGGAGGTGTGCTACCTCGAAGGCCTTCTGGCGATTGCCTCGCGGGGAGAAGGGGACGGCGGTTCCGCGTCTTGTGCGGTGGAGCTTCTCACGGACGCGCTGCAGCACACCAAGCCGGCCAACATCCACGGCATCATGAAGTGCGCGTATCATCTCGCGCGGACGTTGGAGCGATCGGGTCAACGCGATCGAGCCCGGGAGACTCTCGCTCACGCGTTGCGGACCCTTCGCCGCCACCTGGAGCGGCTTGGCAATCACCGATACCAGGAGAGTCTCCTCCAGGCCCGCGAAGTCCGCAGGGTCCGCACCGCGTACGAGCAACTCACCGGCGTTCGGTGGGATGCGTATGACGCAGGTGGCGAGGCCTGAGTGAACATGGGTTCCCCGCCGCCGCGGCGGCGCGAGTTCCCGCCCCGTGAGGCTTGACGGGGCCGCGGATGCATCGAAATTGCCTCAGTCTCAAGACAGGAGGTACTCCATGAGCCGTCTTCTCGCTCTTCTTGCGCTGCTCACAGTGCTGACGGCACCCCAGCCTGCCACGGCCCAGGGCCACCACCGAATCGGTGCGGGTCTGCACTACTGGAAGACCATCGACGAAATCGACGTGGAAGAGGTCGAGGGAACCAGCATCAAGGACGACGGCGTTTCCTGGATCTTGTCGTACCAATACTCCTCCAGCCCGCTTGTCCGATTCGAGGCGGACATCCTGATCATGCCGGAGACCTATGCTGCGGCGAGATCGGGCTACCGTGTGTGGGGTCCACAGGCCATGCTCCTGGTCGGCCCCATGCTCTACGGCGGTATCGGCGTCGGTATCTATCGCGCCGGTGACGAATGGGCGGATGACCCCTTCTTCCCGCTCCGCGCGGGGATCGATCTCGAGATCCTGCCGAAGATCTCCCTCGACATCAACGCCAACTATCGCATCGAGCAGTGGAACATGCAGTATCTGGAAGACAACATCGACACCGACACCGTCACGTTGGGCGCCATCGTGCGCCTCCAGATGTAGCCGTCCATGCCGTCGGTGACCATGGAATCGGAATGGCTCAGGAGCTGGCTCTCCGACCATGGAGGGGTGCTCACCGTCGAGAAGCGGTTCGTCGTCGTCGGCTGATGAGGCGCCGCAGAGATGCCGGCAGGTCTGCCGGCCCCGCCAGACGACCCGGAGAACCACGTGCAGGCATCGTCGCCCCCCTTCGCCGTGTACATTGCCCGGGACGTCTGGGATGAAGCCTTGCGTGGGTCGGGCGATCTCGTGGTCTCGATGGGGGAGTATGGCAGGTTCAGACTCCGCATTGAACAGACGGACGCCACGGGGCCGCGCATCCTCGCCGACCACTGACCTCCGCCCGTCCTGTCGGGCACCGACGAGGCCAGTTCGGCTGCCTATCGCACTCGCCGCCGCGGGGCTCCTCGGTTTTGGGCCGGGGTGCGAGCGAGCGTTGGCCCGCGTCATCGATGTGCCGGATGACGTTGCCCACATCGGCACGGCGTTGCTCGTCGCTTTTCCCCACGACACGATTCTGGTGGCACCGGGTGTCTACGAAGAGAATCTCGTGTGGCCCAACAAACAGGGGATCAAGCTTCTTAGCACCCACGGTCCGGGCGCCACTGCCCTTGACGGGGGAGGGGTCGAACAGGTCATCGGCATCTACCAGGATGTAGACACGACGACGATCATCCGGGGGTTCACGATCCGCAATGGAAGAGCGGAAGGCTCCTGACCCTGGTGCTCCGGCGGCGGGGTCCGCTGCCTTGGTTCGTCTCCACTTCTGGAGGGGAACATCTTCACGGCAAACGTGTCGGGGAACCACGGCGGCGGGCTCTACTGCGAGGGAGGGGCCCCGCTCATTCGGTTCTGCGAGTTCTTCGACAACACGGCCGGCTCCGGCGGCGGGATCTATGCCGACGGGGGTGCGGCGCCCCGTGTGATCGGCTGCCACATTCACGGCAATGTGGTGGTGGGTCCCGGTGGCGGCATCGGCGTCGAAGGCGGCGCCAGTCCGCTCATCACCGGTTGTGTGATCAGCGGCAATTCTGCTGGGGAAGGCGGCGGCGTGTCCGTGGGCGCGGGGAGCGCTGCCATCGAAGCGACTACCATAACTGACAACTATTGCTCTTTCGGTGGCGGCATCAGCCTCACGAGCTGTGAAGGCGTCACGGTGACCTCCACGGTCATTGCCGGCAATACCGCCTCCATCTGGGGCGGCGGGCTGTCCCTCGTCTACGCCGACGCCGTGTTCCGGCGGTGCACCTTGGCGGGGAACGCCAGCGACGGCGCCGCGCTCGTGATGATGATTGACGCCGATCTCGCGATCGGCGACGCCATTCTTGCCGCCAACGACGCGGGCAGCGTCTTCACCCTGGAGGGAAGCTCGGTCCTCGCTGTCAGCTATTCAGACCTGTGGCACACCTGCGCGCTGTTTGCCGGGGAGCCGCCGCCGGGACTCGGGATACCGAGCGGCGTGAATACCAATGGGGATTCGTGTGATGCCTACGCCAACATCGTCATGGATCCACGATTCGAAGCATCTGGAGGCGGCGACTTCCACCTTGGTCCTGATTCGCCGTGCATCGATGCGGGCGATCCCTCGTCCCCTGCCGATCCGGATGCCAGCATCGCGGACATGGGCGCGTTCCCCGCGGCGGCTCGGCTGTTCGCCGAGGCGACCCATGACGGGGGGATTGTGCGCCTGTCATGGAATGCGTGCCCCGGCGCTTCGGCCCACTGGGTTTTCGGCAGCGACGGCGACGCGTACTTCATGCCGGGCGCCGGCCCCGGATTCGCCCACCGCCTGGCGGTCCTCGGACCAACGGCGACCGACTGGTCTACGGCGAGCGGTCCCGGAGATCCTGCCCGTGAGTGGGCGTTCCTGGTGGCGGCGGTGAACGGGTCAGGCTGGGAACTGGCGCGGTCGAACAGGGTGGGCGAGCGTGACTTCGTGGCGATTCTTCCGCCATGACGGTCACTTTGGTCTATCCCCCGTCGGCCGACCCCACCGCTCCGTATCTCTCCGTTCCCGCACTGACCGCCTACCTTCGGGAGCGAGGCATCGGCGTTCTTCCTATTGACGCGAATCTGGAGGCATGGCGATGGATGCTCACTCCTCATCACCTCGCCTTGGTCAACGGGCGGGTGGAGGAGCGCCTGCGCC
>JALOPK010000263.1 GCA_025453925.1 Candidatus Eiseniibacteriota bacterium
TGGTGCTGGCAATGCAGACCGACGAAAACCACCTCACGCTGGAGTACCGGCCCCGGTGGTGGCGGCTGAGAGGCTTCAGCCTGAACTCAACTATTCAGCTTCAATCGTCGACCCGGCCGCGCATGGCCTTCACCCGGCCGCGCTTGACTTTGCCGTCCAGCCGTTTTTCCTTGGACCCGCGGGTCGGCCGGGTGGGCCTGCGCTTGCGGCGTGGTACGGCAATGCCGGCAATCAGTTCCTGAAGCCGCCGGAACGCCTCCGCCTTGTTCTTCTCCTGGCTGCGGTACTGCTGGGCCTTGATGACGACCACCCCCTCCCGGGTGATGCGCTGGTCGTTCAGCTTTAATAGACGCTCCTTGATGAGACCGGGCATGGCGCGTGTTCCGTCATCGATGCCCAGGAAGTCATGATCCCCGCCCTTGTAGCTGTACATGTCCTTGGCCGTCGTCGCCGTATTCATCCCGCTGGATGATGAGACTGAAAAGGTGAGGTGCTCGGGATACTCCTTGCCCACGATTAGAACGCAGCCCCCCGCGAAATCGCCTGGAAGGTCGGGTGTGAAGTTCTTGGCGATCTGCACGTGATCCAGCAGACTGGCGGGAAACACATCCATGGGGACAATGACCCGGTTGGGCTCGGGGCTGGGTACTTTGGCCCCGTTGAGCAGCGCGGTACCGTACCGGCCTCCCAGGCCGCGGACATAGGCGTGCTTGCCGACCATGGTAACGCCGGTCACGCGCTTCAAGGCCTCGCCCGCGTCCGACGAACTGGTCTTGCTCATCAGCTCAGCACTGATGCCGTCGGTGATCTTGTCGCTCCTCTGCTGAATCCGAAGCAGACCAGCCTCGGCAGATTCCATGGCCTCCGCGGTGACTTCGACGGTAATGCCAAGGGTGATGGGTTGCTGTTCGAGGGCGAAGTCCATGGTTACCGCCATGCCCGACTCGACGCGCACTCCGGTGACCGTGCGGGCCGTGTGCCCGATGAGCTCCGCCCTGAGCGTGTGGACGCCGGGAGGCACCCGCAGGGCGTATCGCCCGTCGATGTCGACTGTCACGCCCAGTTCAGATCCCTCGACGAACACCACCGCTCCCGGCAGGGGTTCGCCGGATTCGGAGTCCACCACCATGCCGCGTATGGTGCCCGTTTCTTGGGAGTGAGAGAGCCACGGCATAGAGAGGAACAGCCCTGCCAGGAAGAGCATCCTGGCGGACGAATTGAATCTGAACATATGGGGTTCTCCTCATGCGGGTGCCTTCACGAACTGTGCCCGGCATCATCCGCCCGCAGCGGATGGACGGCAGCCGCTCTGCAGCTCTCGAACTGTAACGATTTGTGATGTCGAGGAGGTGAAGCCTGTGTGAGCTTTGCGTAAATACCTGAGAACGTGCAGTCTCCTGCTGCACGCATGGGGTCGGTGGCCGGAAGACGCGGGATCAGGCTGGCAGAGGAGTGTCCATGGTCCCCACTACATCGCCGGATTGTCCGCGAGGGCTGCCTCTCCATCCTGGGCGGCTAGCGCGCCTGGCGCGGAGGCGATCTCGAGGGCGAGCACCAGAAACGGGGGTTCCCCCTGTTCATCGCGCCTGAGATCGCGCGTGGGGTGGTGCCTCGCAGAAAGCACATAGACTTCAATCTGGGTTGAGGCGCCACTGCGGCTGGACCTGGCAGCGGCTGTGCTGCCGACCACCCAGTCCTGCGGTGACCCATCAGCTGTCCACACCACTCGAGGCGTCACATCGATCGTCATTCCATGTGTTGGTCCAAAGGTCTTGGGAAGCTCGAAGAGGAATGCCCTGCCAACCCATTGGCCGACATCACAGCTCCAAGCAAAGGAAGACGGCATGATGCCGGCGATGGGTGGATTCATGCCGCCCTCTGCTGCTTGGATGGCGTCACGGCCCATTCGCACCGAGACGCCGGACTCCGTTCCGTACAGGTGGGAACCGTCTTGGCCCACGGCAACGAGGACTGTGTCGCGTTGGCATTTGACGTCAACTGGAGGAGAGACGCAGGCCCACGCCTGCGCTCCGACCTGCTGAGCCGGGGTCTGGATCCCAGTTGTCCCTGGTGCGTTCCCCGCGACGTGCGGTGCTGGCCCGCCAGTCGATGAATCGAGCGCGGGTAGTATCGAGCGGAGAATGAACATGATGACGGCTACCGTTCCCACGATGCGCTCCTCAGTTCGGGTCAGACCATCCGCCGCCTCAGTACCCGGGGGGACTCGCGGAAGGCCCTCTATCCCATCCAGTTTCGATTCAATGATACCTCCCGCAGGTCAAGGGAACGCGAAGAGCCTGTTAGGAATCGACGAGGCGCGAGGTGAGAAGATTCGAGGTTTCGCAGGCCGATCGGATGGACCATGACGGGGCTCCAGGTTGTCTGTGTCGTGTCCGACTTGCTCCCGGCGCGCCTGCCAGAGTTCGACAGGCTGGCGGATGCAGGAGAAGCACTCCTATCTTGTGGCACGCCTCATGGTTTCATGCCCGTGCCGTGACTGCGCGAGTGTGTCGCCTGACGACCACAGTGGACCATGATTCGACTCCCCGCTCTGGAGGAACCTGATGCCCATCATCGAGAAACTCGGCTCGTTCTACCTGGGTCGCGAGTACGATCTCGCCACACGCACCCGCCGTGACGCCGCAATCAACTACGATGCCCGCGACCTCGTCACCCACGCCGTGTGCGTCGGCATGACTGGCTCCGGCAAGACCGGGCTCTGCATCGACCTCCTGGAAGAAGCGGCGATCGACCAGGTCCCCGCCATCATCATCGATCCCAAGGGCGACATTGCCAATCTGCTCCTGAAGTTCCCCGCGCTGCGGCCTGGAGACTTCGAGCCCTGGGTCAATGTGGATGATGCCCGGCGCAAGGGCATGAGTCTGCAGGAGTACGCGTCGTCCGTGGCCGCGACATGGGCCAAGGGCCTGGCCGACTGGGAACAGGGGCCGGAGAGAGTGCTCCTCGCCAAGGAAAGCGCCGAGGTCCGGGTGTTCACCCCGGGTTCGGACGCCGGGATTCCCGTGTCCATTCTGGCATCCCTCGCCGCACCCCGCCTGAGCTGGGATGACGACGGCGAGGCCATCCGGGAGCAGATCCAGGGTACCGTGAGCGCCCTGCTGGGTCTCGTTGATGTTCAGACTGACCCTCTTCAGAGCCGCGAGCATATCCTCCTTTCGACCATCGTTGAGCACTATTGGCGCCAGGGGCGGGATCTGGATCTGCCGACGCTTATCAAGGCCGTGCAGTCGCCGCCGGTTCGCCAGCTTGGCGTGTTCGACGTCGACACCTTCTTCCCCGAGAAGGACCGTTTCGGCCTGGCGCTGCGGCTGAACAGCATCATTGCCTCCCCGGGGTTTGCCGCCTGGCTCAGTGGTGAACCACTGGATGTCGAACAGCTTCTCCACGACCATGGCGGACGGCCGCGGCACAGTATCTTCTATCTCGCCCACCTGAGTGAACCGGAGCGGATGTTCTTCGTGACCCTGCTGTTGGAGCAGGTCGTGTCGTGGGTGCGCCGTCAGTCCGGCACCACCAGCCTTCGTGCACTGCTCTACTTCGACGAGGTCTTCGGCTACTTCCCTCCCGTGAGCATGCCCCCGTCCAAGCGACCTCTGATGACACTGCTGAAACAGGCGCGGGCGTCAGGCCTCGGCGTGCTGCTTTGCACCCAGAATCCAGTTGATCTTGACTACAAGGGTTTGAGCAATGCCGGCACCTGGTTCGTCGGCAAGCTGCAGACCGACCGCGACAAGGCGCGCATGTTGGATGGCCTGGAATCGGTGAGCGCGGAGGGAGGCACGGCGACTGATCGTGGCGAGCTGGAGCGCATCATCGCGGGGCTGGACTCACGCATTTTCCTGCTCCACAACGTCCACTCCGGCTTGCCCGTCGTGTTTGAGACTCGCTGGGCGATGAGCTACCTGCGCGGACCGTTGACGCGGAGCCAGCTCCGTGCGCTGGCGCCCCCGAAGACCCCGTCGGAGCCTTCCGTTCCCGTGGCTACGGGAACCCCGGCCGCCCCGCCGTCGGTAGCGCCGGTCGCTCCTTTCCCGCTCGCCGCGAGTCGTGACACTCCGCCGGTGCTCCCTGCCGATGTCCCGGTTGTCTTCCTGCCGATTCGAGTGGGCTCGAGCACGGCACGGCAGAAAGCTGGCGCGGCACCTGTCGCAGGCGCTCCTGCCCTTGCCTATGAGCCGGCCCTTGCAGTGCTGAGCCAGGTCGGATTCCATGACCCCCGTCGCGGCGTGAGCCTATTGCGCCGCGACGGGATGCTGGTGCCGCCCGAGAGTCTCACTCCCGTCGCGCGATGGGATGAGGCGGAAGCCTTTGACATCGCGCCGGCAGACCTGGCGGCCTCTGGTGAGCCGGGTGCACGCTTCAGCGACCTGCCCCGGGAGTTGAGCACCGCCGCGTCACTCCGAGGGTTCGGTCGCACGGCGGCAGACCACCTGTATCGCCAGGCACGGCTTGAGATCTGGCATTGTCCCGCCCTCGACCTGTTCGGCGCGCCGGGAGAGACCGAGGGGGCGTTCAGGGTGCGCGTGCAGCATGCCGCGCACGAAAGGCGAGACGACGAAGTGCAGGCGATGCGGCGCTCACTGGATGATCGCCGCGACAGGCTGGAGGCACAACTGGAGCGTGAGCGAAGGGAGCTCGAACGTGATCGCGAGCGGCACTCGGCCCGGCAGCGGGAGGAACTCCTCTCCGCAGGTGAGTCGGTTGTCCGCATGCTGGGACTTTTCGGACGCCGGCGGAGCGCGAGCATCTCCAAGGCGGCGACCAAGCGCCGGATGACTTCATCCGCGGGGGCGGAGGTGGAAGAGTCGGAAATGGAGATCACCCGCCTGCGCGAAGAGATCGATGAACTGCGGGCAACCATCGAACGGAACGCCGGAGAGGTCGCCCAGCGATGGGAACGCACGGCCTCTGATATCAAGGCCCATGTCATCACCCCTCGTCGCAGCGATGTCACGGTCGAACTCGTCGCCGTTGCCTGGGTCCCCTACTGGGAGTTCGGCGCGCCCGGAACCACGCTGCAGCGCGTACCGGCGTGGCGGTAGACAATCGCGAGGTCTTGGCAGGGTAACGCCTTCCTGTTTGGCGAGTGCTGTGATCGAACGACGGTCGCCGGCCCCGGGCTGGTG
>JALOPK010000264.1 GCA_025453925.1 Candidatus Eiseniibacteriota bacterium
TGGTGCATACGGGGACGAGCCGGAGTCATCGTGTAGACTCCGGCGGGCGCTGTGGAGTAGTGGCGTATGACAAGGCGGGCGAACTGAAATGGGCCAGCGAGGTGGTGCCGGGAGGAACGGGCGGCAATTGGGGGGTTGTGGATGCCTCCCCCGACGGATCGAGGGCCGCGTTCATCGCAGTGGCATCGAGGGGCACAGGGGCATCTCACAGGACTGATGTGAACGAGTACCTGACTAGCGGCCAGGGGATGACGCTGTCGCAGGATGGTCTCGGGAGCAAGGGGCAGGGCCGGATTCGGTTCTCGATGGACGGCACACGACTCCTCGTGACGTATCCCCATCGGCATCTGGTGCGAGCCAGAGATGCCGAGACGGGGAGGTTGCTATGGGAATACGGGCCCGAAGACTGGGTTGCGGTTGTCTCGTCCAGCCGGGCAACGGAAATCGTTGCGATTGTGACACGTGGAGGCATTCTGACCATTCTATCATCCGATGGGGAGCTGCTGATGCGTGCGCAGCGACCAAACGCGGAGGTGCTTGTCGCACCCAATGGCACGCTGCTTCTCGAGACAGCGGGGTGGTTGAAGCTCAGCAAACTCGAGCTGGCCGAGTAGGGGGTGCGAGATGGCGGCAAGAGGAAAGGACGCTCGAGCAGGCGTAGCGCTGGTCGCGGCTATCATTGGCCTTCTCAGTACCGCGCGGCAGGTGATGGGGATTCCCTGGCCGATAGGGAATCAGGTCACGGCTTGGCCGATCAACAAGACCTATGGTGACTGGAATGGGTATGTGTTCGCGATCGACACGATACCGGCCACCCCAACTCACCCCGAGCAGTACCTTGCCAGTATTCGCTACCACACCGGAGTCGACATCCCCGCAGACTCCGGCACGGCGGTGCGGGCGGTGTTCGCTGGATATGTGACGGGGGTCAAGCCTGCGATCGGGGATACGGGCTACGTTACCATCGCGAGGACGCTTGCAGGCAACCCATCCTGGCACTACGGGCATGTGATGCCGTGTTCGACGCTGGCCGAGAGCACCTATGTTTCCTTCGGCGACACTTTGGGGTGGGTGGCGAAGTTCGGCAACGGCACCAACAACCATGTCCACTTCTATCTGGAGGAGGAGGTCGGCGGCCTGACGCGGTCAGTGTGCAATCCTTTGGACAGCCTGGCGCCGACGCCAAGTCAGGATGTGCAGTTCTTCACGCGGTATCCGAATCTTGAGAGACATCAGTACAAGATCGACTACGTCAAGGACGGAGTTGAGACCGTTGCTGTCGCGAGATCCTTCTGGGATTCCACTCACCAGGAGTATCTGCTGAAGGATTCGGTGGATGTGGTAGTAGGTGCAATAACAGTGACCACAGGTAACTCCGATCCCGGCATCTATGGCCTCGGGTACTCTGTGTCGCCGGTTGACACCGGCGGGTCGATTCCGTACCGCAACATGCTGGTAATGCGAGGCCCGTTCGAGGTGGCGGACTCCTCGGCGTACTACCGGACATTTGTCGATACGTTGGCCTACGCGGCCGACTGGCCCCTCTGCCGCTACATCGTGACCAACTGTGGGGACAGCATACCGAGTGCGACCAAGGGCATCTCGAATGTGAGGGAGGACTGCTGGCCGACCAAGGTGGACACCAGCGGATCGGGAGTGGCGACGCGGAACGAAGAGGCACGGTTTCCGGATGGGTGGTATGACGTGCTTCTGAAGGCGTGGTCGCACTCGGGAGACACTGCCGCGGTGCACGACACGGTGTTCGTGGGGAACTTCACACCCATCGTGAACCGAGCGCTGGTGCGGCAGACGAGAGGGGCCAGGGATTCGACGATCGTGTATGATGCCCACTGGGAGGACGGCGAGCTGGTTGTCGAGACGGACGAGCCGGTACGTTTGATTCAGAACGACGTACTGGAGGCCGAGCTCACCTTCTCAGAAGGTCTTCACGACACCATCCAGGTAACCCTGGAGGGGCCGTACGCAGGGCTACCGTTTACGACGGTGCGTTGGGACAGTGTGGAGCACCCCCGGGACCGGTGGGTGGGGCGGTATCCGCTGACGGCGTGGGACAGCATCCGGAACGTGATGGCAGGAGAACGGCGGCTGGTGATCTGGGCGGAGGACGCGGTGACGCGGCACGCGCTGGACGCCAATCCTGCGACAGCAGCCTACTGGGACGGCGAGGCGGAGGAGTGGGTGGGCTACGAGGGGGACGACGG
Source organism: Candidatus Eiseniibacteriota bacterium (assembly GCA_025453925.1). Lineage (GTDB taxonomy): Bacteria > JAFGKV01 > JAFGKV01 > JAFGKV01 > JAFGKV01 > JAFGKV01. The sequence goes on from JALOPK010000264.1 coordinate 2,223, forward strand.
TCTACCCGGGCAGACAGGCGGGTACGACCGGGTGCATCGGCTGCGGATCGAGCCCTGGCGTGACGTGCTGCTGCACATGGACGTGAGCGCGAGCGTGACGAATCCGCCGACTGGGGGGTGGGCGGCGTCCGCGTATCACATGGCGGACAGCCTGTTGGCGCGGATGAAGCAGGATCACCTCGACAGCGGGCGGGCGGACACTTGGCGGGCGGGGGTCGCGCGATACTTCGGGAACACCGGAACGAACTCATGGGCGGTGGAGCTGCTGCAGGATCTGAGCCCGAACATCGAGGCGTCGCGGACCGCGCTTACCTACTTTGTGTCGCCGCCGGGGACGCCCTGCAGCGGCCAAGGAGAACCGCTGGACAGCGTGGTGAGGTATCTGGAAGGTCCGGCGACGCACAGTGCGCCGCGGCAGGTAGTGGTGTTCACGGACGGCGAGATGAATCGAGGCGCACCGAAGGCGGCGCAGGAGCGATTGTGGGTGGAGGCGGCGACGGACAGTACGTTCGGCTGTGGGACCTACCTGTACGCGGTCATGCCTGCGGCGAAGGCGAACCTCTCTGATGGCATGTGCGCCGCGGTAGGACGGTCAGGGGGGAGGTACCTGACGATCCCCGAGGGGGACATGTTCGCGGGCTCTCCGGGCGGCGTGCTGTACGACGACCTGGTGCACAACAGCCGGATCTACGAGGCGCAGGCGGAGGGCAGCGGCACGCGGTCGACGCACTGGTTTCGGGTGGATGCGATGACCTGGAGCCTGTTCCTGTTGGGGTCATGGTGTGACTGGGGGCTGCAACTGGCCCAGGGCGAGCTGTTCTGCGGGGGGCTGCCGAAGGGGGGGCAGGAAGAGTGTGGGGAGTGTGGAGGTGGTACGGCGCAGGCGGGCGCAGATGCGCACGCCGAGGATGGCGACGGGAAGGCCCTGGATCGGGTCGCGGTGCCGGGAATCGGAGACGCATCCGCGGGACAGCGATCCCGTCCCCAGACCAGCGGGGAGCCTTCCGTACCCGATGCGACGCCGGATCGTGAAGATGATACCGCGAAGGCGCCTCCGACCCGGCTGAGCATGACGCTGTACGATGCGGATGGCGTGGTGGTGCCGCCGACCGGGACGATAGGGGGCGCCATCGCGTATTGGAGTCTCAGCCCGACTTCCGCCGACACGGGCATGTGGCGGGTCGAGGTGAGCGGAGAAACGGGACCGTATGACCTGCGGGTGAGCGGTCGAGGCGGAGTGCGGATCGAGCTAGCGGGGAAGCGTCTGGCCGGCGTGAACATGGTATGCGACGTCAAGGTGCGTGTTGAGAGCGAGTGGCCGGTGCAAAGCCCGAGTTGGAGCCTGGTGGATGGCGAAGGCGCGACAGTAGCCGGTCTGAGCCTGTATGATGACGGGACGCACGGCGACGGCCTGTCGGGAGACGGGGTCTGGGGGGGAGCCCTGGCAGGTGTGGCCGAACCCGGGCTGTACCGGGTGCGCATGGCGGTCGTGGTGAACGGGATGGGGATCGAGCGGGTGACGGGCGAAGGGCTGTGGGTGACGCGGCCGGAGTTCGTGTTCCTGACGCCTGCCGCGGGGATCGACACGGTGGAGGCGAACTACCTGATCACGTGGGCGGACACCAGCGAGTTTGCGGCCGAGATCGGGCTGTACTACGACACGGACAGCGTAGGGGCTGACGGAACGCTGATCCTGGAGGGACGGGCTGAGGATGCGGACGGCGCCGGGGATCAGTACCTGTGGAACACGATGTCGGTGCCCGAGGGGCGGTACTGGGTGTACGCAGTGATAGGAGACGGGATTGGATCGCCCCGGACGATCTATAGTTCAGGGAGCTTGGTCGTGGAACGTGAAGAGCACCCGGGATGGCCTGTCACCGCAGGCCGACAGATCCTGGCGCCGATCACGCTGGCGGATCTTGACGGGGATGGAGCCGAGGAGACGATAGTGGGGGCGGGCGACAGCCTCCTGTACTGCCTTCAGCACGACGGGACACACCGGGCGGGATTCCCATTCGCGTGCGCGGGATTGATCACTGCGGGGGCTGCGGTGGGCGATGTGGACGGCGATGGATTCAAGGAGCTGATTGCGGTGACGGGGGACTACTGGGGGCCTGCGTACGTGTGGGTGCTGGATGATGAGGCGAGCGTGGAGGCGGGATGGCCGGTTGAGATCACTCAGGGAACGCGAAGCACGCCGCTGTTGGTGAACCTGGTGGGAGACGCGAGCAGTCCGCCTGAGATCGTGCTGGCGGGGTACGACAGTCTGGTGCATTCGTGGACCGGGGATGGGAGCGCAGTGTCGGGCTGGCCGAGGAAGTTGAGCGGTCCGATACAGGACAGTTCTCCCGTGGGCGGGGACATCGATGGGGATGGGCAGAACGAGGTCGTGGTGGCCCGCGCCGCGGCCTGGCCGACAGGGGTGATCACCGCGCTGGAAACGAACGGGACGATCAAGTGGGAGAAGGCGACGCCGAGCTTCATCTACTCCGCTCCCGCATTGTGGGATGTGGACAATGACGGGAAGCCCGAGGTGATCGTGGCAACGTCGAATCCGAATGCCATGGGACGTCTGTACGTGCTGAACGGGGAGAACGGGAGTGACGCGCCGGAATGGAGCGGAGGAATCGAGATTGGCTATCGTGGTTCGTGGGCATCACCCGCGGTGGGGTATCTGACCCTGGTGGATGAGCCGCGAATCGTGGTGGCGAGCAGGCGGAGCGATCTTCAGAGCGAGGTTCGAGCATACGGCAGGGACGGCACGTTGGTGTGGCAAGAGTCGGTATCCGGCTCTGTGATCAAGACCTCACCGGTGATCGCGGATGTCAATGGGGACATGGCGACCGAAGTGCTGCTGGTCACCAACCGGCGTCTCTGCGTGCTTGAAGGGGCCGATGGGGACACGATATCAGCGTACAACAAGG
>JALOPK010000265.1 GCA_025453925.1 Candidatus Eiseniibacteriota bacterium
GATGCGGACGTGGGGTACCGTGTCGCGGCGGGCCTGTTCAGGCGCAACGTGCTTGTGGCCGGGACGCTGATCAGCGCGCACACGGTGCGAATCGAGCCGCCGATTGTGATCCCCTACGAGCTTCTCGATCAGGTGCTCGGCCGCCTGGAGGAGACCCTGGTCGAGGTGAGCCGATCGAACTAGGCGGCCGGCCCACGCCCGGCTTGGGCCCAGGATGAGGCGGGGCCCTCGGGCAAAGCGGCCAACGAATGCCGGGGGTGGGGGTGACACTGGCAACCCGCCTCGTGGGAAAGGGGGCAGGCTGAGATCCGACAAGACCGAGCCGTTCCAAGCCGTGCGGTTCCGCGTGCTTGCAGCGAGACCGACCGCAGGCCTCCCTCAAGCCAAAGGAGGAGAACATGCCTGAGCAAATGACGTTCGCCCGCAAGGCCAGCGGCCTTGTACGGGGTCTGTCTTTCCTGGACGCTTTCGGAGTCGGCTTCATGAATCAGGGGCTGACGCCCAGCATGTGGGTGATGATCAGCTTCGGTCTGGGCGTGTATCTCGGGGGCAACCTGCTCCTGGCCACGGCGATCTCGGCGCTGCTGTGCGGGATTGGCTTCTCTCTCGTATGGGGCATCCTGGGTGGATCGATGCCGCGCTCCGGCGGCGAGTACATCTACAACTCGCGCATCCTCCACCCGATCATCGGCATCGCCGAATCCTTCGGCAACGCCTTTGTGTGGATCATGTGGATCTTCGTCCTGGCGCCCTACACGGTCGACCCCGGCCTGGTCATGATCTTCCAGTTCCTGAACCTTCCCGCCGCGGCCGAGTTCTGCACCCACCCGCTCGCGCTATTCATCGTCGCCACCCTGGTGAATCTGATCGGGATGCTCTTCGTGGTCTTCGGGGTGAAGGTGTTTGCCCGTGTGCAGAAGGTGGTCATGGCGGTGGCCATCCTGGGCACGCTCATCATCCTGCTGGTCTTCAGCTTCACGACGCATGAAGCCTTCGTCGCGGCCTGGAACAGTCTGGCGGCTCAATTTGGCTCCCTGGACTACGAGGGCTTCCTGGCGAGTGCCCGGGCGGCGATTGAGGAGAGCGGGAAGACCCTCCCCACGACCTGGAACTGGTTCGACACCTTCGGCGTGATGGTGGCCGGTTCGTGGATGTTCGCCTACGCGTACTGCATCACCTTCATCGCCGGCGAGGTCAAGCGCCCGGACAAGACCATCATCCTGGCGAACCTCACGGCGGTGCTGGTGCCCGCCGCCTTCATGATCTGGCTGGCCGCGGCCCTCTACCGCACCGTCGGTTTCGAGTTCCTCTCGGCGGCAGCCTGGGTGGACAACGCAGGCGTGGAGGCGATTGCGGGATACGCTTTGCCCTGGCCTCCGCACTTCGTCGGGCTGGCGGCGGTCATCACGCAGAACCCGTTCGTGGTCTTCATGATGGGGCTGTCGTACATCCTGTTCACCATCTGGTGGGTGGCCCTCTCCTACCTGGCGTTCCCGCGCATCCTGTTCGCCTGGGGCATGGACCGCATGGGGCCCAAGTGGTTCTCCGACATCAACTACCGCTGGGCTTCGCCGGTCAAGAACCACATCCTGTGCTTCATCCTGGCGGAGCTCGGAATCGTGGTCTATGCCCTGGGCCTGGATCCCATGGCAGGGCTCTCGGTGACGGGCATGGAGATCGTCTCGGTCTTTGGCGTCACGGCCATTGCCGCGGCGGTCTTCCCCTTCTCCAAGAGGGCAAAGGCCATCTGGGACTCCTCTCCCTACAAGAAGTGGAACATCCTGGGGATTCCAGTCGTGACCATCGGCGCGGTGTTCAACCTGATCTATCTGGGGATCCTGTTCTACTTCTTCTTCTTCATGAAGGAAATGGGGGAACAGGAACTCGTCAGTGGTTCCCTGACCCTGTATGCGATCGTGTGGGGTCTGGGGATTGTCTGGTACTTCTTCTGGAAGGCGCGCAACAAGAAGGTGGGCGTCGACGTCGGAATGACCTTCGGGGAACTTCCGCCTGACTAGTGCGGCCGGGCTTGCGACGGAGCATGGGGGTGAGCAGGTGAGCTGACCTTCATCCTTCGTTGCCTCCAGACGAGTGGTCGTCGAGGCGGCACGGCATGCGGGCTGCAGGGTCGGTGTGTGCCGCCTCGACCCCTCCTGGTGGGAGAGTTGCATGGGCAAGGAAATCCGTCTCTTCTTTGTCACGGATGTGCATGGCTCGAATGTGTGCTATCGCAAGTTCCTCAACGCCCTGAGGATCTATCGCGTCGACGTGGGGATTCTCCTGGGTGACCTCACGGGCAAGGTGCTCGTCCCCCTTGTGGACAGGGCCGGAGGGGGTTGGGAAACCACCCTGATGGGGAGTCAGACCGAGGCGACAACGGAGAAGGAACTGGATGAACTCAAGAAAACGATCGAGATGATGGGCTACTACTGGGTTCATCAGACGCCGGATGAGTTCAAGGCGCACCGCGAGGATCCCGGGAAGGTCGACGCTCTCTTCAAACATCTCATGCTCTCGCGGTTGCGGGAGTGGATTGCCCTGGCGGATGAGCGCCTGGCGGGGTCCGGTTTCCACGTCTACATGGCGGCCGGGAACGACGACCACTTCGAGGTGGATGGCGTGATCGAGGATTCCTCGGTGGTCGTCAACTGCAACAACCGGAACGTGCCCGTCGGGGAACACGAGATGGTCACGTTCTCATGGGCGAATCCCACCCCCTGGAACACCCCGCGCGAGAAGCCGGACGAAGAACTCGAGCCGATGCTGGAGGAGTTGATTGCGACCGTCAAGGACAAGTCCAGCGCCATCTTCAACTTCCACGCGCCCCCCTACGGATACGCGCTGGACCTTGCGCCGAGGTTGGACGAGAACCTGGTCCAGGCCGCCGATGACAAGATCCATGTCGGGAGCCGTGCGGTCGCCAAGATGATCGAGAAGTACCAGCCCTTGATCGGACTGCACGGCCACATCCATGAGTCCAGGGGTGCGCAGAAGGCGAAGCGCACGCTGCTCATCAATCCCGGAAGTGAGTACTCCGAAGGAATCCTCAAAGGTGTGGTGGTCATTCTGGAAAAGCATCAGGTTAAGGACTACGTCTTCACGTCCGGATGAGGCAGCCGATGACCCAGCCAAGGCGTTTCAGGTTACCCAAAGACATCCCGCTCGAGGAGTATCCGACGCCCGAAACCTACCTCGAGGAGGCCCGGCGGCTCACGGAGGAGGCGCGCGCGCAGGGGATCGTCCTGCGCGTCATGGGCCCCATCGCGCTGCATTTCTACTTCCCGGATCACGTCGATCTGTATCGGCGGATGGAGCGCCTGGGGGAGAGGGTGTTCACCGACATTGACTACGCGGCGTATTCCAGACACCGGGGCAAGATCGTTCCCTTCTTTGAATCCCAGGGCTACGAGCTGGAGAAGCGGGCGGCGATGATCAGCGGCGGGGAGCGCCACATCTTCTTCGGCGATCGGATCCCGATGATCGATGTCTTCTACGATCGTCTGGACTACAACCACCCCATCGACTACCGGGGACGGCTCGACATCCACCCCTGGTGCGTCTCGCTGGCGGATCTGCTACTGCAGAAGCTGCAGATCGTCCGGATCGGCGACAAGGATCTGAAGGACGCCGTCCTGCTGCTGGTGGCCGCGCCGGTGGGCGGAGCCGGGGAGATGGAGATCGATGCCGACTATGTGGCGGGGATTCTGGCAGATGACTGGGGCTTCTATCACACCGCCACCGGCAACCTGGAGAAGGTGAAAGAGGTCATCGGGAGCATCGCCGCATTGCGTGACGATCAGAAGGCGGCCGCCCTGGCCAAGGCCGATCACCTGCTCGGGATGCTTGAGGCGAAACCTAAGACCGGGAAGTGGAAGAAGCGAGCTGAGATCGGCACGAAGAGACCCTGGTACAAGGAGGTGGGAGACTGGGACTGATGGAGGGCAGCGGCACGGCTCGGAGGGGTCGGAAGGCCCCTGGACGCGAGGACCATTCGTCAGAGCGCCGGGAGCGCCATCCACTGATCGAAGGAGCACATGCCCTCGATCCGAACATGCGGGAGGAGCAGCCGCTCGCGGTTGTCATGTGAGCCCGCAAGGAAGGACCCGTGTCCGACGATCGCTTCGAAGCCGTGATGCAGAGCATCTGTGACGGCGAACCTGAGGTGGCGTCCGAGCTTGCCCGCAAGTCCCTCCAGGAAGGCCTAGACCCGCTTGAGGCGATCAACAACGGATTCATGCCGGGGTCAATCACGTCGTGGAGGGCTTCAGCTGCGGGGATGCCATTCTGCCCGACCTTGTGCATGCGGGAGAAGCGATGAAAGCGGCCGTCGCCGTGCTCGATCCGGAACTGGCCAGGCGTGGTCACAGCCGGAAGGCGCTGGGCGAAGTCGTCGTTGGAACCGTCAAGGGCGGCATCCACGACATCGGCAAGACCTGGGTCGGGACGATGCTGTCTGCGGCCGGATTCCAGGTCCACGATCTGGGCGTCGATGATTCCCCGGAGCGTTTCGCCCACAAGGCGCGCGAGGTCGATGCCACGATCGTGGGGGTGAGCGCCCTGCTGACGACGACCATGGTCAACCAGAAGTCGGTGATCGAGGCGCTCGATGACCTCGGGCTGTGTCCGAAGGTCAAAGTCATGGCAGGCGGTGCGCCGGTGACGCCATCGCCTTGATCAACGGGGCCGAGTGCGGCTGTCAGGCGTGTCTCTCTACTGCCAGCGGGACGGCTGCCCGGCGCTTCCGTTCTGAGACGCAGGCGGGGAACATCGGGATCAACATCGGGGTGGCGGCGCCGACGGCCTTCTTCCCGCTCAGCGGATGGAAGGTGAGCTGCTTCGGCGATCTGCGCGCGCAGGGGCTGGATGCGGTCAAGTTCTTCATGCAGAAGAAGGTCGTGATCGAGCGCTGGCCCAAGGAGCGGACGCGCAAGTTCTGATCCGAGGCTGGCCCTATCGCATCCGGGCACCGGGATCGCGGCAAGAGATCGTACGTTGTCTGCCGGTCTGTCGATCAGCAGGCGAGGAGGCGTGGAAGAGATCCTTGACAGCCCGGAGGAGGATCCCCTGACGGATGAGGTGTCATCCCGGCTGGATGACATCCTGCGGCGTGCCGACAGTGAGCTGCATGAG
>JALOPK010000266.1 GCA_025453925.1 Candidatus Eiseniibacteriota bacterium
GCCATCCGGTGCCGTTTGAGCTGTGCGAATGCGGCGGCGCTCATCACCAGGTGAAATGCGAGCTGCACCGCCTCGAAGGCACGGGGGAGGGAACGATTCCACTCTTGGCCGGACACACCGTAGATGAGGGCGCGACCATCTGTGGGTGCGGCGCAGAACGCGCGAGTCTCTCGGAGAACGCGCGCGGGATCGGGCGTGTGCCACAAGAGGGTCGGCTCATCCGACCCTAAGCCCGGCCATGGGTGGCCGACCGACCCGCAGTCGGCGCGGGCCACATCGGCCTCTTCGCGCATCTCCGTTACCAGAGATGGGGCGATCTTCGATACCAGCGTCCGGATCCGCCCGGCCAGCATTCGCGATTCGCAGAGCGCATCACCATCCAGACGCTCCAGCATCGAGGCGAGGGCCCTGGCGTTGACGGTGAGTCCAAGCTGGGTCGTGGTGGCCAGCCCCAAGGCGTAGCGGGCATCCTCCTTGCCCGCCCGGGAATCGCCCGATCCGGCCATCCGCGCGGCGGCCGTGCGATACAGGGCGTGCTGATCGCGGGCGAGGGACCGGAACGCCGCGGAGAATCCTGATTCCCTCGCTTCCCGCGGGATCAGGAAGTCTCCTCCTATTCGCACGTAGCGTTGCGACCGTTCCGTGTAGGATGCAAGCCGCGAGTGTTCCACGATCTCAGTGACGAGCCGGGACACGCCGATGAGGTCGAGATTGAACACGGCGTGCTCGGCCACCGACTCATGCCCCAGGTGGTGGACAATCCGTTCGATGAAGGCGCGGGCGCCGGCCAGGTCTTCCGCCGCCCTGGCGCGAAGCTCGTGGACCGGACGGGAGCTTCGGCTGATTCTCGCATAGGCCGCACACACGATTTCGGGAGTGGACGCTGCCCCCTGTGCGAGACGCGGGACTGTGGCACCGGCCAGCGTGATCAGCATCTAACTTCCGATCCGCATGCGATCCACGCCGCAACGAGGGGCGAACTCCAGGCCACCCATGCGCCGAGTCGCCTCACAGCGAGTTGAGCTTGGCCCTGACGCCCTTCTTGTAGGCCTCGACGCCGGGCTGGTCGAAGGGATTCACCCCATGAAACAGGGCCGTGAGAGCCACGGCGAGCTCGAACACGTAAAAGAGCTGACCGAGACAGAACGGATCGAGGCGGTGAGCGGTGATGCTTGTTCCCGGCACATCTCCCGCCCGATGGGCGTCCCGGGTGCCTTCCAGCGCGAGGCGATTGACGAGCCCAAGCGCCCGCCCGCCAACGAGGTCCAAGCCGTCCGCCACGGGTCCCGACCGGGGGATGACCGGCTCGGCGTCGTACTCCTCAAAGGCCAGGAATGTCTCCTGGATCATGCGCCGACCATCCTGGAGGTACTGGCCGATGCTGTGGAGGTCGGTGGTGAGGGTAAGCACGGATGGCCAGATGCCGGCGCCGTTCTTCCCCTCGCTTTCACCCGCCAGCTGGCGCCACCACTCGCCGAACAGGCTGAGCTCGGGGCCCGGCAGCGTGAGCACCTCGACACACCGTCCGCGCTGCTCCATGACGCAGCGGGCCGCCGCATAGATGACCGCGGGATCATCTTCAGCGGAGGCGGATTCCGCCCCGCGCTGCACGTCGCCCGCCCCCGAGACCAGTGCCCGCACGTCGATACCCGCTGCGGCCAGGGGGAGCAATCCCACCGGGCTCAGCACCGAGAAACGCCCCCCCACGGTGGAAGGGATGTCCATCGTCTCGACACCACGGTCCTGCGCCCATAGGCGGAGGGCGCCCTGGGCCGGGTCGGTGGTCACGACGACGCGCTCAGTCCACGCATCACCGTAGCGGGTCTGGGCATGCTGGGCGAGAATCCTGAATGCGAGGGCTGGTTCCATGGTGCCGCCGCTCTTGGAGATGACATTGATCATGTAGTCGCGGCCGTCCAGAGCCTCGACGAGGCGACGGGCCATCACCGGGCTCAGAGACCAGCCGGCCCATTGGAGCTCCACGCCGTCGAGGCCACGCCCCAAAGCCTCATACGCGGCTCGGGCCCCCAGGTACGAACCTCCGATTCCCACCACCACCAGCGTGGCCGACTCGGCGGCAATCCGGCGCCCCATCCCGGCGATGCGATCCAGGGTCGGTTCCATTTCCGCGGGCAGCCGAAGCCAGCCGGTGAATTCCGCCCCAGGGGTTGTTCCGTCGAGGAGGCATGCCTTGAGACGACCCATCATCTCGATGATGAGCCCGAACTCCCGGGAGTCAGCGTTTAACCCTTCCAGTTGTATGTGGGGGCTCAGGTTCGGCATCGTTACCTCACCACCACCAAAGGCAAAACCCCGCTGCGCGAGTCTCCCCGCCAGACCAGGAGATAGGTGCCCGGAGGCATGAGGGAAGTGGGAATAGGGCTCTGAAGCGCTGCAGCATCGAGGATCTTCAACTGCTGCCGGCCGGCGAGATCGTAGAGCGAGACCTGATCGAGGCGAAGGCCCCGCGGAGCACGCAGGCTGAACGATGACGCCGCGGGGTTGGGAGTGATGCACAGGGTCAGATGGGTCGGGGAGGGAGAACCGGCGCCCGCCGCGGGTGACGGCAGCACGTCAGTGCGCAGCCCGGCATCCCACACGCCATCCAACCCGAAGTGAAGAAGGTTGAGTGGCGCCGGTTCGCCGTAGAGGAGCCTTTCGTCACTGCAGAGGAGCGCATAGTCGCCCGCTGCCGTCACCGGGCCGGTGGCCTCCAGGAAGGCCTCGCTCCCCGGTGTCGACGTGAGCGTAGCCGGCACCGTCCATGTCCCCGTGCCGACATCGTGGCCACACGCCCAGATATCCAGATTGGTGCCGTCTTCCGACAGATCCGACCACAGCACGACGGCGTTGTCGCCAGCGAGGATTGCCGTCGGCCAGTCTGGGGTGTCGTACGCGCGTGCCGAATCGACCATGGCACGCCCGACATAGGTCGTCTGCCAGCCGGAGCCGGTGAGATAGGAGCACAGGAGCGCGCGCGCCGACGGCCACACGCGTTCCTCGGCGGAAGACGTATCCGCGGATGCCCGGCGGGCCGTCCAGAACACCAGGGGCGTTGCTCCGGCGTACGTGAGCTGCACGCCATACCACGAAGTGCCACCGCGGAACGAGCCGTAGGGCATTCGGCCTGGGGTATCCCCCAGCGCGGATCCATGCGCTTCGGCAGGGAGAAGCACGAGGTCGTCCCAGGTCGCGCCTCCGTCGCGGCTGGTGGTCATCCATGGCTGAAGCCCGATGTGGATGGAATCGCCCACTTCGGCAAGGACACACGCGGTGATCTCGCCGAGAGGGCCGATTGCGATGGGCGTCGGGCCCCCGGCGCATGTGTCGGGCCTGGGCATGGCGGACGACCAGGCCTCCGGCGCCGGTGCGAAGGAGGTGTCGCCGTCTTCGAAGGTGAACAGATATGAATCCCATGTCGTCGGGTCCCATACCGAAAGGGCGAGCAGGCCGCCCGAGGCGGCGGGAATGCCCAGCGCCGGGTCATGATGCGCGGATGCCGAGTCCGGCGCCGGATCTGTCACGGCGAAGCCCGTGTCGCTGCACGAGTCGGGGGACAGGGGCTCCAGGGTCTGGAAGAACGAGTAGGGATTTACGCGAGCGCATGGCTGCACGATGGTGGACAAGACCGGGGGGCCGAACTGCTCGGGCGTGACTACCCCGGGGAAGGAGAAGCAGAGCGCCATGGTGTCACAGGGACCGACCGCGGTCATCTCCCGCCACTCGCTGCCGACGGACGCAGTGTACATGACCTTCAACCCCGTGTCCGCGGGAATTGCCACGGTCAAGCCCCCGTCCGTGGTGCCGCTGATGCTGGGGCAGAAGGCGGGGATGAGTTGCTGGGGGCTGGTCAGAATGGCGAGGCTATCGCCGGCGATAGACCCCGCTCGGGGATGAAACGTGGGGATCACTTCGGGGAAACGCCCCGTGGAGAGCAGTGCGAACATGCACATCAGAAGAGCAGTCACGTATCACCTCCGAAACGGTCACTCCTACGAAGACATGGTGTCAGGGCAATGAAGGCAGGCGACACATCCCTGACAAGCGCGGCTACGGACGACCCATGGGATACCGGGATCCATGGATCACGCGCGGGAATGTGGGCGGGCCACGAGAGACCGAGGGGGTGAGGCTGAGGGACGCAGGGGCGAGGGACGCGCCGGGAGCGCGCACTCTGGGAAACGAGGGGTGCCGCCCGCGAGGATCGGAAGGCGTTCGGCCATCGGCCGTCGCGGATGTTTGGCCCCAGTGGCGGAACATCCGGCTCGTGCGGGGTGACCTTGACACTTCTGGAGAGAAGTCGTACTTGCCGGATGTACGACTCTGAGATCGAAGGAAGCCCACACTGGCCGCGCCGAGGCGTGGCCAGTGCCGCATGGTGGCCCGCCTTGGCTTTCGCCCCCCGGGCCGAAACCCCCCAACAAGGAATCAAACGATGATCACAGTGTTCGGCCGGCTGGATCCCAGCATGATCGCGATCGGCGCTGCGATCGGGCTTCTATGGTTGATCGCGCTCCAGGTTCTCTGCATCGTGCTCTGGCTGAAGCTGCGCAGGATCTTCCGCGGGAAGGGCGCATCCGATCTCGAGGCCGTTATGGCCGGGCACGGGGCGGAACTGGATGCCATTCATCGCCGTGAGCACGATACGAAGGAGACCATTGCCCGGATCCGTGCGCACCTTGATCGTGCGCTCTCGCAGGTCAATGTCATCCGCTTCAACCCGTTCGGCGCAGGCGTCGCGGAGCAGAGCTTCACTGTGGCGCTCCTCGACAGCATGGGCAGCGGCGTGGTCATGACCTGTCTCCAGAGTGGTGACGGCAGCTCCCGCGTCTACGGGAAGCCCGTGGAGCAGCGTATCTCGGCTCACAGGCTCTCCCCCGAGGAAGAGAAAGCAATCGACGAAGCCATGAAGATTCGGTGATTACCGGCACCCCTCCGCCCGGGGATGGCCGCGCCGCGCCGGACGCAATGGGTCAACTGCCCCGATGCCGCCACGGCGTCATGTTGAGTACGAGGGCAGCCCGAGCGGCCCCGCACGGAGCAGGGGGCAGGCGCGGGGCCGAGCCTCAGTCGGTCGGTCTCAGTCAGCGGCCCCGATGGATCTGTCGCGGGCTA
>JALOPK010000267.1 GCA_025453925.1 Candidatus Eiseniibacteriota bacterium
CGGCACGGATCAGGAGCATTTCTACTCGGTATCCGACAACGGCACCGACTACTACGAGCTCTCATACCACAGCCGCACGTTCCAATGGCGGGTCGAGAAAGTGTTTCTGGACGGATGAGGCGACCGAGCGCGGAATGCGGAAGTCGGAACGCGGAGCGGGGACAGAGGAAAAGGGGTGAAGCGTCGGGAGGTGCAAGAGATGACGAGTGGAGAGGGTACAGCCGAATGCCGGTCACTGACGAACGAGAACTCTTCGCAGAGCGCGGGTGCGGAGAACGGTGAACCGTAAACTGTCAGCATGCTCTCCTATCATTGTTCACCTCGATATGGATGCCTTCTTCGCGTCCGTTGAGCAGCGGGACGTGCCGAGTCTGAGGGGCAAGCCGGTGATCGTGGGGGGGGAACGGGAAGGGAGGGGAATCGTTTCTGCCGCCTCGTACGAGGCCCGGGAATATGGGGTTCACTCGGCAATGAGTATGAGGTCGGCCCGCACGCTCTGCCCGCACGCCGTCTTCGTCCAAGGGAACTGGGCGAAGTACGTGCAGGCCTCACTGGAAGTGTTCGCCACGTGCAGGAGTGTGAGCCCGGGGATTGAGGTGGTGAGCGTGGATGAATGCACGCTCCCGATCGCTGACGAGTGGGATGATGCGGTCGCAAAGGCCCGCTCACTTTCACGCGCGATTACCCGGATCCACCATCTGAGTTGCTCCATCGGCATCGCACCGAACCGGATGCTCGCCAAACTCGCCTCTTCCATTGACAAGCCCGGCGGTTTCACCCCGTTGCATCCGAAGGATCTGCCGGGTTCCATCTCGTCTTTGTGCGCAGCGTCGGTTTGGGGTATAGGGGAGAAGTCTTTTGCGCTCCTCGCGGGAAGGGGCATTCGAACCATCGGCGATCTGGTCGGTGGTGATCCGACACGGATACGCAGGGTGCTGGGAGAACGAGCCGTTGCCCTTGTCAGATCACTCTGCGGGGCGCCTGACCAGGACAGTGCCGCAATCAGGGAACGCTCGCTTGGGCACGAGTTCACGTTCGGACATGACGTGCAGGCGGGTCCCCTCTTCTGGGCGGTGGTCTCACGCCTGTGCGACCAGGTAAGCAGGCGTCTTCGTGTCGGAGGGTTGCAGGGTTCGGTGGTCCGTGCCCGCCTGCGATGGTCAGACTTCGAAACGCACACCAGACAAACCGTGATCCGTGCCGATCTTCACGACCCACTCACGCTCCGTTCAATCGCCCGCGCGCTGATCCAGCGGATGCTGATCCCGGAGCGCAGCATCAGGTTGGTAGGCATCACCGCTGCAGGGCTGTTCCAGGATGTGATGCTCTCATTCGATGCGCAGCTCTTCCCTCGCGTGAAGCGGCAAAGACTCCTGGTGAGAGCGGTGGACAGGGTGTGGGATCGCTATGGAGAAGACAGTCTGTTTCGGGCATCCTCACTACTGGCATGATCCTCGCCGCCCCGGATGCCGAAAGCCCGCGAAGAGAGAGGAATCGGGGGAGCGTCTCGCGCGCCACGCGCACGACTCAAAGGGGTCGCACGGCCAGCCTGCTCGCGAGAGCGCTTCATGTCGAATCCTGTGTGACGCCGTGACACCAGCCCGGGTATTGCCGGGGATGCCGTGAGAAACAGACAGACCGGATCAATGGAACGGCGAGGCGACGAACAGGCGAGGGGTTCTCAGGCAGGAGGGGAGAGGCGGCTTCGAGAGGCCAGCACCGGGGAAACCTCCCGTTTCGCCTGAGGGAGTTGGCTCCGGCTCCCGAGCGCGCGTCTACCTGGCTCCGCTGGACTGGAGCAGGTCGACGATTTCGCGATGGTTCTGCCCCAGAGCGACGTCGAGCGGCGTATCACCGTCTGCATCCTGAGCATTCACGTCTGCGCCCTTGATGATGAGGACGCCCGCCACCACCTGCTTGCCGTAGAAGGCGGCGGTGTGCAGAGCGGTCCACCCCTGGCTGTTCACCGCACTCACGTCCACGCCTTTTGACAGCAGATGTTCGAGGATATCTCGCCGGTCAAGAATGACGCAGAGATCAAGAGGAGAGAGATCCTGTCCATCCCTCGCGTTCCGATCGGCGCCGGCGTCCATGAGGAGATCAACCACATCAGGATGCCCCTGCAGGGTGGCCAGATGGAGGGGCGTCTGCCCCTGCTTGTCCCCCGCGCTCACCATGAGGCCCCCGCCGGCCTTGAGAAGGAGCTGCACGACGTCACGGGAACCCCATGCGGCGGCCCAGTGCAGCGGTGTGCGGCCGAGGGCATCGCATGTGCGCACATCTGCGCCCTGGGACAGCAGAAGCTCCACCTGCCGCTGATCGCGCACGACCACGGCCTTGTGGAGCTTCACGCCCATCTTGGCGTTTTCGGCAGTTGACGCGTTCATACAGACATTCCCGGGATGGAGTGATGCCAAGCGTCTTCTTTTGACGGGGGGAGGGTGCAGCGCACCATGGGCCGAAACGGAGATTCCGCGGCCCCGCGCCCTTGGCAACGGTGAGCAGACACCTCCGTCAGGGGACTCCCACCCCCACCAGGAGTCGGCAGAGCGGCATCGCGCCGCCCTAAAGGATTTGTACGAATGAAACCGCGACGAAAGGCCATGGGGATTCCCCCCACCTCATGTGCTCGTTTGTCAAGAACGGGAACTCGACGAAAGATAACCGGATCGGAGTGGAGATCAAGGGAACACTTCCGTCAACCGAGGTCTCCCCGCGAGTTCGGGGCTGTCTCGGTCAGTGAGGAAGTCGGAGCCGCCTGTGCCGACGCTTGTTCTCGACCGTGGTGAGGAGGATGTCCTCCACTCGGCTCACCATCTTGTCCAGAGTAAACTCGCGCTCGGCCCACTGCCGGCCTTCCATCCCCATCTTCTTGCGGAGACGGGGGTTGGCAGCCAGCAGGGCAACATGCTGGACCATCATCAGAGGATCGTCGAGAGGAAACAGAAAGCCGTTCACGCCATGAATCACCAATTCCGAGTTGCCGCCCACGTCGCTCACCACCACCGGACGGGCCGCCGCCATTGCCTCCAGCACTGCCAGAGAGGCGCCTTCCGACCGGGAGGGCAGAAGGAAGACGTCTATGTTTCTCAGAACCTCAGGGATATCGCGACGGAATCCTGCGAGAGTGACACGATCACCGAGACCCATCTGGTCGCGCTTCCGTTCGAGACTCGCCCGCATCGGCCCATCCCCAACAAGGAGGACATGCGCCTGGGGCGAAAGCAGCAGCAACTGGGGCATGACGTTCAGGAGCATCTCATGGCACTTCGATGGAACGAGGTCGGCCACACACCCGACGATGACCCTCCCTCTTGGGATGCGAAGCCTGTTCGCCACATGGCGGGAGGGGTTGAAGGATTGGAATGGTGAAAGATCGATGCCGTTCGGGACGACCTCGACCATGCCTGGGGGAAGCCAGCGGTATCGTGTGATCTGGGTCTCGATGCTGTGACTTGGGGCAAGGATCTTGTCCACCAGATAGCGATAGCTCGCCCGATACTGGAGCCGGTTCTTCATCAGGGGCACGACCTTGCGCTGCACTATGGAGACCGAGGGGAAGAACCGGTTGGCCAGGCCGGCCAAGCGTGCCTCGCGTTCGAACACCGTGCACACCACGTCCACCCTCTGCCGCGCCATGATCAGGGCAAGCCTCACAATGGCATTCATGTTGATGTCGCCGTGAAGCCCGTGCTCGTACACCGCAACGCCCAGTTCGCGCGCTTGGGTCGCCCATGGGCGGGACGGGCGGCATACCAAGGTGACCCTATGTCCCCGGCGGACAAACTCGGCCCCCACCTGGGTCATCCAGTACTCGCCGCCCGACGCGCGCTTGGCGGAGTTGATGAACAGGATGCTCAGCCCTTTCACTGGCACTCCTTCGGGCCAAGAGGCATTGGGCGGGACGAGGCCCGACTCGACCATCGGCACGCACTCCGCACCTTGTCGAGACGGCTCACCCGTTCACAAACCGAGGAAAGGAGAGAAGTTCCCTCGGACCACCAGGCAAACCTCGCGGCATTCGGCTCTTCTGTCAACGAGGCCCGCAGATGCCTGAGAGAATGCCGCCTCTGGGCCCACCGGGGCCATGGGCATCCCCGCACACACCGATCCCGGTTGTGCCGACGCGTCGGCGGACCCACGAGGTGTCACGGACAGAGGCGGCAGTATGCCCCGGAACGGACGGCCCGCTCCCGCAAGGGGCGATGCCACCAGGCTACTTCAGCCAGGTGAGCCCGTGGTGCTCCTCAGGGCTCCTGCTGCTCAGCCCTCGCACCGCACGCACGTCGCCGGCGCCGATCCGGCGCGCGCGGATGCGAGCATAGTCGCGGTTGCGCCTGAATCCGCCTCGGTGGTGGGGGGCATGATGAAGATGGAGCGGGTACTCGCCAAGGCAGACGTTTCTCCCCCGTGCGCCCAGGGCATAGAGTCTCCTGCCTAGATCGTCATCCTCATTGCCCCATCCCTCGTAGTTCTCGTCAAACCCGTCCACCAGCAGGAGATCTTCCCGCCACACGCCGGACACGCCGCTTCGGAGTTTCGGTCTGCAGAGGCGGCTCAGATGCCACTTCCTCGCATGGTAGGCCAGGAGATCCTTCGCGAACTGCCGGGCGATCTTGCTCCGTTGACGGCCGGTGACGAACCCCTCGAATCGGCCGCCGCCGATCAGGCCGTCCGAAAGCTCGGCCGTCTGCGCTTCGGTCAGCCGTACAGGATACCCCGTCACGAAGCGTCGTGGGCCGATGGCGCACGCATACGCGGCGACATAGCCGCGCGTGGCAATGATGTCCTGATCCCACAAGATGATGATGTCAGAACGGGCGTAACGGATTCCATTGTTCCTGCAGCGCGCGGCCCTGAAGCCGTTCCGGGGCTGCACCACGTAGCCGACTGAGCCCGGGAGACCAGAAAGGCTCGCTTCCAGGGCCGCCCGCACATCTTCCGAGGAGCCGTCGTCGGTGATGATGATCTCGCGAGGCGGATGGCTCTGGTTCGCGAGCGACAGGAGCGTCTTGCGCAGCAGGTCGCATCGGTTGTACACGGGAATCACCACGCTCACGTCCCGCATCTAACAGACTCCCAGCGGTCACTGTGATGGCGAATGTGC
>JALOPK010000268.1 GCA_025453925.1 Candidatus Eiseniibacteriota bacterium
GCTTGGTGAGGCTCGCCGCGCGCACCTTGTCATCCGGGTCCATGATCCCGGCGGATGAACCCGCGTCGCCGGCGGCCCCGGCCCAGATGCTGTCACCGCGGGCGACGAGCGCCACTACGCCCGGGATGGATGAGTCGGCGGCGTACCACTCCACCACCGACTGGTAGTCCGTCAGCGGCGGTCCCGTGCTATCGGTGATGGTGCACCCACCCAACAGGAGGAGACCCAGGGCGCTCACGCGGCACCCGGTGCCACCCGGCACCGTCGACGCGGGGGCCGCGGTCCGACGAGTGCGGGCGCCCGACGCTGCAGTGGGCGGCATCTTACCGGCCGAAGGACCCGGCAAGGAGATCCCTGTCGAAACCCGCTGCCGTCGTTCCTTCCCGTGCATACGCGTAGACCGACGCCTGAAACACGCTCTGGAGCGCCGACTGGACGAGCCCGAGCGCCACCACGTAGATGACACCGAGCACCACCAACGCCATGCCGGCGGCGAAGCTGTCGGCCATGGCGAGCCCGCCCATCAGCATCACGAGGATCCCAGGTATGCCGAGGATGAACGACGCCAATCCGAAGCTGAAGGACCCGACGAGCTGTTGCCCCCAGGTCTTCTTCAACAGCCGGACCGACTCCCGCACGGCTCCGATGGGATCGATGTCCTCCACGACGAGGATGGGGACCACGAGGAAGGTGCCGACCGACCAGGCCGTGCCGACGAGGCCGCTCACGATTTGGCCGAGTCTATTGGACCGTCCCTCGATCACGCGCAGGATCGTGCCGACGCTGGCGCACACCAAGGCCCATTCGGCGATGAGGACGACTCTTGACCACGCGGCCTTGAAGCCATCGCGCACTGTCGGGTCTCCGCCACGGATGCGGATCAGAGCGGCGGCGATGATGCCCGTGTTGAAGAACGACATGACGAAGTAGGTGCTGAAGTAGAAAGCGAATGCCATCACGATCTGCTCCAGGGTGAGCTGGTCGGGCATGTCGCGACTCCCCGAATACTGACGGGCCAGCGGAAAGGCGAAGGCGGCGATCACCAGCGCGCACGAGATGCCGGACAGAAGCGGGAACACCAGCAGCTCCCTGTCCTTTCGCAGCACGTCCCATGATGCCCGCATGAGCGACCAGGTTTGGGAGAGCTTCTCCATATTCACTCCTCCGATGAAAAGGTCCGACGGCCGGGCCTGGGTGCGACGGCCGTCCGGCGCTTGCCTGGCTCGCAGGACCCTGGCTGTCAAGATCCATGCGCAGCGAATCAAGTGAACACTGTACCCCTCTGATTCACAATAGATTCACGAGTTGATCCCGGCGCATCGGGCAGCGGACGCGCGCCAGGGCGGGAGGAGAACCCCACGCGGATAGGGCCGAATGAGCAGAGGGCGGCTGCCGCGAGGGGGGAGGTGGGTCAGTCGGCAGTGCCCCGTCCGACGCCTGTCCGGTAGTCGAACTCGGATCCGAATATGCTGTGGGGGACGAAATAGACCAGAAGGGTTGCGACACCCGCGAGGTAGACCCAGCGGCGGCTGCGGCGTACACCCCTGTTCGCCAGAAGCGCGACTACCCAGAACACCAGTTCGACGAGCACCTTGTTGTCGGTCCAGTCGAATCCGAAGGGGACGCCCGACCACCAGACGCCGAAGGCATGCCACTGGACCAACGGGCCCAGCACGAAACCGCCCAACAGCAGGGACACGATGGTGGCCCACAGCATCCACCGATAGCGGCCGTTCACCAGCGCCTCCACGGTCGTTCGGATCGCCAGCACCATGGAGAGGAATACTGCGAGGATGTGGAGCGCCAGAACCTCCATGGGTACCGCGCCTTTGTACCGCGCGACTACCGGGCGTTCCCCGGTCACCGATGTCGCGCCCGAGCCATCGTCTACCGTTACGAAGAATTCGTACTTGCCGGCGCGTTCGCCCAGGCTCGGAAGCACCACGCCAAGGCCTCGCATCGTCTCGGTGCGTCCGCGCCGGGAAAGCTCGAACTCTCCGCGTTCCATCGTGAGCCCTGCCCACTCGTCGTGGCTCTTGTAGCGCCGGTAGCGCACCGAGCCGCCCACACCCGGCGGAACCGGATCGCGGAGTACGAGCGCCAACCCGCGACCGATGGTCTCGCTGCGCGGGAATTTGTACGACACAGGACCTCCCGCGGTCGGGAGGACGCCCTCCAGGGGATAGGTCGGCCCGGTCTTGTCCTGATAGGCGAGGCAGCCAAGCGTGGCCGCCAGCGCGAGCATCCAGAGCCCCGTGCTCCTGAGTGTGCGCCATCGGCGGGGGGTCTGCGGTGATTCGGTCATGGGCGTGATTCGTGGGTGGTGTGGGTTGTCGTCTGTGGCGATGGGAACTGAGGACCACGGCAAGGGGCCGCGCTGGTCCAATGGACAAGATACACGACCATGGCCGTTTTGGTTGCCCCGGCAGTGTCGTTCGAGGCGGAGCCGGCTGGTTTCGGCAGCCCGCCGATGGCTTGACAAAGGCGTGATTCGAAGGTTGCCATGAACGCGAAATCGGCCGCACCTGCGACGGCCGGGCGGAGTGGCTTCGTCGCCATCCTTTGGAGACCCGGTGAGGAGGGTTTCATGCGCATACTCAAGGTCAGTGGGTTGGTCGTATTGGTCCTGGTGGTCGTGACAGCCGTTCTGGGGATCGTGGTTCCCAGGGACTACCTCGTGGTACGCAGCGTCAGCATCAGCGCACCTGCTGAGGTCGTGTTCAGTCACGTCAGGTTCTGGAAGAACTGGGAGGCATGGTCTCCCTGGGCGGAGAAGGATTCGACCCTCCAGGCCACGATCACCGGAGAGGATGGGGCGATCGGATCGGTGTATGCGTGGACGGGCGACCCCGATGTCTCCGGCAGGGGAGAAATGGCCGTGACCGGCGTGACCCCCAACGAGGAGCTTCGCTATCACTTGCGTCTCCTCGAGCCCTGGGGGAGCGAATCCGATGGCCACATCCGCATCAAGCCTGCAGGCGGGGGCTCGCAGGTGAGCTGGGCGATGTATGGCCGGAACCCGTTCCCGTGGAACGTGGCCGGACTGTTCATGGGCATGGACAGGATGATCGGCCCTGACTTCGAACGGGGCCTCGGACTGCTCAAGGGTCTGGCTGAGAGGGATGCGGCCGCGTTGGCCCGGTATCCGGCTGCCGAAACGGAATTCCCCGGCGGGCGGTATGCGGCGGTCAGGGCCTCGGTGCCTATCCAGGGGATCAAGAGCTTTTTCATGGAGTCGTTGGGCGCTCTCCAGCAGGCAATTGACAAGGCCCGTGGAGTGCGGATGGCTGGCGCGCCGGTCGGTCTCTACTTCGAGTGGGATGACAAGGCGGGAACCACTGACTTGGCGGTGGGAATCCCGGTGAAAGGAGTTCTCCAGACCACCGACATCGGAATGATCGACCTGCCTCCCGCTCGTGCATTCAAGGTGGACTACTACGGTCCCTACGAGGGCATGCCCAGCGCCTACGGTTCGCTGTCCACCTACTTCCATGTCCACGACCTGACGTTCAAGGCCCCCGCGATCGAGGAGTACGTGACCGACCCGGCCGCAGAACCCGACACCACCACGTGGCTGACGCGCATCTACTTTCTTGCGGAGTGAGCGGTGCAGTCCCTCGTGGCATGCGCTGCGGACGGTGTGAGACCAGAGGATTGATGAGTCGAGGGAGAACGGGTCCTCGAGAGGCCGAAGCGATGGAGGGGCGGGTCACCGTGCCCGCCCGAAAGCCCTAGGCCCAGCCTGCCTCGGCCATTGACGGATAGCACATGGCGGGCGTAGGTTTCAGGCGTGTAGTCTGTGCTCCAGGTGTTGCTCCCAACGCCCGCTACGCAGCACGGATGCCAAACAAGACCTCCAAAGGGGTGGGCGATGTCGGATCAGACTCATCGAAGCATGAGCCCCCGGGACTCCGGCGGACGACCCGGAGGTCGTCCCTCCATGGCAGGCGTGCGAGGGTTCTGGAGGGTTGGGTTCCACCCTGACCGCGTGATGGTGCCCAACTGGCATTCTACTCGCGCCACAGCGTGGCTCCTGCCTCTACTCCTTGGTTTGCTCCTTATCACAGGATTCGACGGAACCGCATCAGGCCAACCATCACCGCCCGCCATCGCTGAACGACGCTACGCGGTGCACGATAGCGGTTTGCAGTGGCTGGGTATGCGCAACGACGGGCAGTTAGGCAATCCCCGCCAGGACGCCTTATGGATTCCCGAGTTGGAGTATCCGGGCGGTAGCGGCACGGTGTTCTTGTTCTCGGGAGGCCTGTGGGTGGGCGCCAAGGTGGCTGGCGGGCCGCATGTGTCGACGAGCGTCGATCGTCTGAACGGCACTAACGAGTTCGGCGCATTGGAGCTGGCCATTCCCGCTGATCGGGCAGATTCCCTGGTCCGCAGCGTGAGCTGGTTGGAGCGACGGCCGGAGGCAGATACCGAGGATCGTGAGCAAGCGAGGCTGGAGGGTCGGTATCTTGGGGTTGGTCTCGCGGGGATCGATGACGACGGAGACGGCAGGACCGATGAAGATCCCGCGAGCGACGTCTGTGCTGATTTCCTCGACAACGACGGAGATGGGCTCATCGATGCCGGCGACCCAGACCTCGATGGCGACCTGGTACCAGGCTCGCGCGATGATGATGGCGATGGCGTGGAAGACGAGGACGACGTGGCGCGAGCTGCCCAGGAGCTGGTCACGGTAATGGTGGATACTTGCGCTTCCTGTGTCGAGAATCCCGGATACGGCACCTCCTCGGGACCACTTGGGCTCCTCGTGGTGCAGCACTCCTCACAGTGGTGCGACCCGTACGCCGATGATCTCCTGCTCGTACAGTACGCGGTGACCAATATTGGGCAGGACCTGCTAGAGGATTTCTGTCTGGCGGTGTTCGTCGACTTCGCCGTGGGACACACGGCGCAAGACTTGGGGCGGCGTTCTACCGATGACATCACCTACTTCTTCGATGACATCCGGATGGCGGTCGGGGCGGACGACGACGGAGATGGAGGATTGCTGACCTCAAGGGCGTTTGGCGTCAGATTCGCGAAAAGCCCCGCGGTGGATGCGCAGTTTGCGTAC
>JALOPK010000269.1 GCA_025453925.1 Candidatus Eiseniibacteriota bacterium
ACGCGACGGCGCCCCGCTGGTCCAGGAGCGAGAACCCTATGACCGGATTGGCCACCGGGCCGTTCACCCGGTACCGAACACGAACGATCATCGGCTCTCCACTGGTGAACCGCGTCGTCCTGTCGCCCGCCTCATTCAGGAAGGTGGCGTCGAGGAACTCGATCTCCCGGGTGCCATACTGCCGGGGAACCACGGCGATCCCCTCGGCGAAGAAGGTCGCAAGTCGCGCCTCAAGTTGATCGATGCGCGATGCGATATCGCCCAAGGCCCTGTCCCTCGTGGTGTCCTGCTGATGGACCATGCCCATCGATTTCTCAAGTTGCACGAGCCGTTCAAATGCGTTCTCAATGGAGACCGGCCCGTTCAGGCGCCGCTCGAGCCACGCCAGCCGTCCGGCAAGCGCGGCAGCATGCTCTGATGTGGAGAAGCTGGCTTCGACGGCAGGCATCGCCGCGACGCGTCGGCTCCACTCGTCAAGCCGGCCGGAGAGTTCCTGTTGCACCGAGGCAAGGTCCCGAAGCGCCTGATCCTTCACTTCTCCCTGCCGGTGCACGATGCTCATCGAGTCCTCAAGCTGCAGGATCCGCTGCCCGGCATTCTCAACGGAGATCGGCCCGCTGATGCGTCGCTCCAGCCAATCGAGACGCTCGACGAGGGTTGCCAGCCGCGCATCGATCCTCTCGCTGACATCGGCCGGCAGTACTGCCGGAGCCGCGGGTGCCGCGGGAACGGGGATCTGGGTGTGCGCGGCAATGCCGAGCACGCGTCGATAGCATGCGACCGTCTCGCGGGGGTCGCCGTCCGCGACCACCCGCCCCTTTGAAAGGAGGATCGCCCGATCGCACAGCGCCTCTACCGTTCCAAGGGCATGCGACACGAAGATGATGGTCTTGCCCGCTTTGCGGTAGTCGTGGATCCGTTCGAGGCACTTCACCTGAAAGGCCTCATCGCCAACCGCCAGGATCTCATCAATCAGCAGGATGTCCGGATCGACGTGGGTGGCGATGGAGAAACCGAGCCGCATGTACATCCCGGAGCTGTAGGCCTTGACCGGCGTGTCGATGAACCGTTCGAGCTCGGCGAAGTGGACGATATCGTCCAAACGCTCATCGATCTCTCTCCGAGTGAACCCCAGGATTGAGCCGTTGAGGTAGATATTCTCGCGGCCGGTAAAATCGGGCTGGAATCCCGCACCCAGTTCGATTAGAGCGGAAAGCGAACCCTGTACGTTCACTGACCCCGTGTCGGGGACAAGGATTCTGGCCAGGAGTTTCAGGCAGGTGGATTTTCCCGATCCGTTCTCGCCGATGAGCCCCAGCATCTGGCCCCGTGGCACCTCCAGATCGATCGCCTTCAAAGCCCAGAATTCCTCCCACCGCCCCCGGTCGCGGAACCGCGTAAGTACATTCTCCTTGAGGGAATAGTGCTTCTGATGGTAGAGCCTGAACCGCTTGGAGACGTTCTCGAACCTGATCACCGTGTCCGCCATCTTACACTTCTTCCGCGAATCGAGGTTCGGCGCGCTTGAACGCCAGGAAGCCCAAGGCCAGCCACACGACCGCGGAGATGACGCTCTGGAGAACAGCCAGCAGCGCGGGAAACCGTGCGCCGTAGAGCACGGCGTGGTAGAGCTCCGTGACCCCGACCATGGGGTTGATGTTGTACAGGATCAGGAGGGGACCACGGAGTGTTCCAGCAACCTGATCGTACGCATAGATGATCGGCGTCATGAAGAACCATGCCATCAGCAGGACCTCCAGCAGATGCTGGACGTCCCGAAAGAAGACATTCCAGGCTGCCACGAGCAGAGTGACCCCGCACGTGAGCGTGAGCTGGAGAATGATCACGAAGGGAAGCAGCAAGTAGAGCTCCAGGCGGAATGGCCGGCCGAAGATCGCCAAGGCGGGCAGGAGGATTACGAAACTCAACAGGAAGTGCACCATGTTGAACAGAACCGTCGAGAGCGGAAGTATCTCGCGAGGGAAGTAGATCTTCTTCACGAGGCTGGCGTTGGAGCTGATAGAGCTCACCCCGCCCATGAGTGATCCGGAGAAGAAGGTCCACGGGAGAAGCCCGGAGAGCAGGTAGACGGGAAAATCGTCGATGGGTGCGCGCATCAGATACCCGAAGGCGAACCAGTAGACGCCGACCATGATGAGCGGAACCACGAGGCTCCAGAGAAACCCGAACACGGTGCCCTTGTACTTCGACTTGTACTCCTTGGCGACGAGATTGAGCAGGAGCTCGCGGTACTCGTAAAACTCCCTCAAAGGATTCGAACGGAAGAGCATGCGCGGCTACTTTCTCATGGGTGGTTCATCACCGTGGCTCGTACAGCACGCTCCATCCGGTCAGTCGCGGACCACCGGTTCCGCCGTCGGAAACCAGTCGCGCCTCGAGTCTGATCCAGGGATAGTGCTCCGGATCAACGGCAGTCATCGGCCAGGCGCCGGAAGCAGACAGGTCCGCGAGTCCATCGAGGGGCTCCCAGGACAGCAGGTCCATTGAATAGCCTGACACCGTCACCAGCACCGAGTCGGAGGGCAGAGGAAGCACCGCATCAGCGGAGCACTCAGTCCAGGAGGCCGCAGGGCCAACGACCGGGCTCACCACTCTGCCTTCTCGGGCAACCAGCAGAGGATATGCGCTCACTCCGTAGATCCGGGAACCCCACAGGGCCTCGGGATGGGGACATCCAGCGCCGAAACGGGCGCGAATATACCTCGCGTCCATAGGGGGGTCCACCGTGGCGTAGATGCGCGCAGGGATCTCGAGGTTCGGTTGGGGGTAGGGCCCGAAGGATGCGCACGGTGTGTAGGTCCCGCCGTCCGGGCTGAGAGCGAGCTCCAGATACGACCATACCCCGCGGTCCATTGATCCCGACCACACTTCCGCGCCGACACCCGCGAGCGTCCTCGATCGGCCCAGGTCGATGGTGGCGGTCTGGTTCTGATCGTTGTTTCCGAAGATGAAGAAGCCGGGCCCGATGAGATTGGCTGGGTTCGAGCCCGGGTAGGCGCTGGAAGTGGAAGTGACCGACGCTCCTGAATCGGGACGGGCAACGTCGGCTCCCGCCGTCCTCGTCAAACCCACGCAGGACAACAGCGTGTCAGCGACGCACTGCCACAGGGAGTCGGCATTGAACTGTCCCCAGTGTCTCTGACGCCATCCGGGCGAGGGAGCGAGACGGTCGATCTCGAAGGACCATGAAGATGACCAGCGGCCCGGGTTGTCGCCGTCCACTGCTCTGCACCGCCAGTACAGCGCGGCTCGCTCAGGGAGCGGCGGCGGAGTGACCACCGTGTAGAACTCTCCAGCGGGGAGCGAACCGCTGTCGAACGTGACTTCTCCTGGGCCGAAGCCAGGGTCGGAGGCGACCTGGAACTCGTAGAAGACCTCGGCTTCGCCGGGGAGGCTTTCCACCACGAGTTGGGGGATGCGTTGGATCAACTCGGCGTCAAGCGGGGCGATGGAAACCGGGGCGTCGAAGTAGACCCGGACATCTCGGGCCGCGGAGTTGTTCCCCTCGTCAGACTCCACGACCGCATCTCCCGGATCGATAACCACGGAGATCCGATGCACGCCGCGAGCCGGGGCGGGCCTCCACGGAATTGACAGTGCCGTGTCGGCCCGGACCGGCAGACCGATCTTGAACTGACCAATGGGAACCTCTCCCGAGGAGCTGCTGTCAGACACCACGACCCAGCAGGAATCCGTCCTGTCCGGCGGCGCGCACCCGCTGTTGGCCAACCTGATCAGAAGACCCATCATCGGATCTCCTTCGATCGGTTCCTCGGGGCTCACCCCCAACCACTCAAGTGGTAACGTCAGATCGGGCAGAACTGGCCGGGAGAGGTTCACCGTTGGATCGGTCAGCAAGATGTAGCGTTGCGCCAGAAAATCGCCGGCCTGCAGAATCCCCGTCAGATAAGCCTGTCCCACCGTCGCCCGTTCATCCGATAGCATCACGGGGAGGGCGTATTGCGACCACAGGTACGCCTGGCTCACCGAGGTGATCCCTGTGCTCGATACCGCCCCGATCGAGCCGCTTCCGTCCATCAGCGCTCGCAACGCGACCTCCACCAGGCACGAGCTGTCCGGCATGGCGAATCTCCCGCTGTGGCATGAGCCCCCAATGAGGAATGGAAGCGGGCCCGGCCCAACGAGGGTGTCGGGCATGGTGGTGTGGAACTCCATGCACCAGGTGTAGAAATCCCCGCGACCGAGGAAGTGGATGAGCAACGGCCCCCGCTTCCATGCGGCCGCAAAATCATTCTTGTACGACCGCGTCCCCGGGGCGCCCTCTGGTTCGGCGTAGACGGTGTTGGTCGTCGCGAGCAGCTCGTCCGGGATGCTCTGGTCCGCGAGGATGTCGGAGAGGGTCGCGAAACTCGTCTGCTCCCAGTCCGAACTCCCATGGGCGACGAGGAGGATTTCCTTGGCAACCTTGTCATGCGGGACGGTCCCGATCCTCTCAACCATTCTCCTCGCCTCGTCGGCCGTGCGGGCGGGGAGTCGGCCAACCGCGATGTCGGGGATCCAGTCGAACACGCCGGACCCATTGTGGGTGAGGCGCATGAAGTAGTAGTCGTTCCCGGGATTACCCCAGGTTGGCACCAGATTCCGTTGAACCTCGACTCCCGAATTGCCCAGAAAGTCCCAGCTGGCGTCTCCCAGGAGCACGGTGGCGCTCGGCGCCGGCGCCTCCCAGTTCTCGAATGCGGCCACCAGGAAGTCCCTGACTGCCTCCGGATGGATCTCGCCAAACGAGAAGCTATCGTACAGGTCGTCGACCTCAACGATTGCGGTGCGGTACCCGTGCGCCTGCTCCGCCAGCGAAGCCAGAGAGTCCGCGGCGCGAACGAGGGACGGATGCGTCACGACGATGTAGTCTGCCGCCCTGAGCGGAGAATCCCACGGAGGATCGGCCTCCCGGTATGGGACGATTGCGCGCACCGTATCGGACACGCTGGCATGCTGAAGCCAGAAATGGTCATTGGCGCCTGATGCCGCCGAGAAGACAAGGCTGTCCCCGACGACATCCGCTCCGGTGAGCCACTGGGCGCGGCTGAT
>JALOPK010000270.1 GCA_025453925.1 Candidatus Eiseniibacteriota bacterium
CTGCTCAAGGCCGACGAATTGGCCCAGGCCCTGGACCTGGATGGTCACATTCCGATCTACGGGGTCTCTTTCGACCCCGGCGGCGCCAAGATCAAGCCGGAGTCCAGGGACCAACTGGGGGAGATCGCCAAGCTCCTGCGCACCCGCACGACGCTGGCGCTGCATGTGGTCGGCCATACGGACAACCAGGGGGAGGAGGCCAAGAACCTGGACCTGTCCCGGCGGCGGGCCGAGGCGGTCGTTGCGGCCCTCACCGGGGACTTCGCCGTCGATCCCACGCGCCTGATGGCCCACGGGCTCGCCGGTCTGGCCCCGCTGACCTCCAACAGCGAAGAGGATGGCCGGGCCATCAACCGCCGCATCGAGTTGGTGGCCCGATAATCGAGCAGGGCCCTGCCCCGCCCAGCCCAAGCCAGCCGATCTTGTGCGGGGCTGAAGACGCGGCGCTTCGTCCTGGGAGAAGCAGTTGGCCGCAAATGAACGCCAAATGATTCCACGGGTTTCCTAAGACCTTCTCGGCACCCGGAAGGTGAGACGAACGCGAACGGTGTGTTCGGTGTGGGTAATAGTCAGCCCCTCGGGACAGGGGGTCCGCTCGGGGGGATGGGCCGCAGCTCCCCCTTCTTTCCCTGGGGGAGACAGGTCAGGGATGAGGGTAGAGTCACGGCGTCAGCCACGACCCGTGGTCACTCGCCCACTCCCCATGGCACAGGGCGGATCAGGCCCCAATGAAGGTCCACGACAGGGTGGCCGTGATGTGGGAGAAGGACCGCACCGCGTCTAGGGGCACGTCCATGCCCAAGGAAGCCGAGGGAGCAAAGGTCAGGCAGCCGGCAGGAAGCCGGAATCAGCTCTCGACTTGTGCCATGGGCACAGGTCAAGATCCCCGACCCGATACGCCGATGTGGTTCATGCCCTCACACCGCCCCGGGCCGCAATTCGCTTACTGCCGTCCGTAGGTCGCGGTGAAGGAGGCCGTGCCCAGCGCGTTGGCGTTGATCATGAAGCCCGCCAGCGCAGCGGTGGCATCGGCGGGGATCTCCAGCGTTTCGGCTTTCAATGCGTGCACGGTGAAGATGTAGCGGTGCGGCTTGTCGCCCTGCGGCGGGCACATGCCACCCCAGCCGGCAACGCCGTAGTCGATGCGCACATGGCTAGCGCCCTTGGGCAAGTTGGCATCACCCACGGCGCCGGCGTCTGGCTTGAGCGCAGAGACGTCAGCGGGCAGGTTGATGACAGACCAGTGCCACCAACCCGAGCCAGTGGGCGCGTCGGGGTCGTACACGGTCACGGCGAAGCTCTTGGCGCCAGCGGGGGCGCCGCTCCACTCCAAGGCTGGTGACTTGTTTTCGCCCGAACAGCCAAAGCCGTTGAACTCAAACTTCTTGTCGATCACGCTGTCGGCCTTGATGTCCGGGCTGCTGAGCCGAAATTCGCCGGCGTAGATAAGGGTGCCTGCGCTGATGAGCGCGCTGGCAAGCAAGGTGCGTTTCATCCCGCCTTCCTGAAGTCAAGTTGTGGAGCTGCCATGATGCAGCAGGTTTGATGGGGCGTGATGGGGCTTGAGCACGGGTCTTGCCACCACGCATCTGTGCATCGCATGACGGATGCTTGGCTGCATCACATCACCCCATCGGCTTGTTACTGCATTGAGTGCAAACCGATCATATTGCCTTCGGTATCGTGAACCAGCGCAACAAAACCATATTCTCCGATGGTCATTTTGTCGTTACAGATGCGCCCACCGTTTTTGGCGGCACGCGCGGCGGTTACCCCGCAGTCGTCACAGCCGAAATACACCAGAGTACCGCCGCTGCCCGGTTTGTAGCCATCCATTTTCACCAGCATTCCGCTTGCGCCCGGGGTTGTCATTTCCGTTTCGCTATCTTCCGGCATTGGAAAGCTCCACATTTCCATATTCGCTTCCTTGCTCATCTCATCGGTTGGAGGCGGCATCATCTTCAATTTGACTTCCAGTGTTGCTTCGTAGAAAGCTTTCGCGCGCGCCATGTCCTCTACGTAAATCTCGAACCAAACAACAGGATTGCTTTTCATGGCATTGCTCCATTAGCGGGGAAATCGGGGGAAAGGCGTCAAATCCGAATGGCAGTGACTCAAGAATCGGTCAAGGATCAGGGTCAAAGGAGCTGAGCCACAAGGGTGGTGGGTCAGGTCGTTCTATTTTTTCTCACGAGCTGGGCGAAGTGCAAAAGGAAAGACCCCCCTTCCTTCACTTCTCGCCCTCGACCTGGGCGAGGGCCTCCTTGATGGCCGTCCGGATCAGGCCGCGGGCCTGCCCCTCGTCCAGATCCGGGACATCCCAAGCCATGATGCGGCAGTACTTACCAGCCATGTGGCGCACATCATCGACCACCTCCCGTTGTTAGAGGGCCATTTCGATCTTCGCGGCGTCGAACATGGGGTGACTCCTGCTGTTGGAACTGGCTGGGGCGTGCCGGATACCCGGCCCCGCCAGGGGCAGGATAGCCGATTCTCTGACCGGGCACCGCCTACGGCTTGTCGGCGGAGCTGTTCGACCACGAACATCGCTCCTCATAGCGCCCGTCAGTTTCTCGCTCGCCGCCCGTGGCCGCACCGCTGTGGGCCGGACTTTAATCCGGCACAGCCGTGCAGGCAATCCCGGGCGCTGCTGTCCGGCCGAAGCCCGACGCACACCCATGGGCATCGGAGTCGGCGAGCATTGGCCACTTTAGTTATCGTCCTGGCGGTGGTCCTACGCGCATTGGACTCCGTGGCGGTCTGGGTTGGGCTGCCGTTGACCACGAGGGCCGCGCTCAGGACCGCGGCCCTATTCGCGGCCGAGGGGCCGAGGATGTCGGCATCCTCATCGACCCACTCATGGTGGCGAGCGCCGAAGCTGCCGGCCGTGACGGCACTTTGAGCGATGATGATGACGAAGCCGGACCTAGCGATGGGTACCAGTCGCAACAGCTCATCCCAGGTCACCGCGGGCAGGGCGAAGTGCGGCAGGCCGCCAGGGACAGATCCGAGGGTGGCGATGCCAATGCCAAGGAAGTCGCAGGCGAAGCTTGCCGCAGGGTGATTAGCGCCATGCCTCAGCCGGACCCAATGCGGCCTGTGGGAGTGGCGCCCTCGCCGCGCCGCAGGATGCCGCGATCCTCGAACATGTGCGCCGCGCCAGCACACCGCGCCCGTCTGGGGCACCCGCTCTCCATCTGGAAGACAGCCCCGTCGCGGCGAGGGCGCCGCTCCCACGGCAGGTTGAGCTTCGACGCTTATCGCCCGCCGCAAAGGCCCCCAGGACGAAGAACGCCATTGGGAGGCACGGCAGCAGGGAACGGGAGGAGAGGAGCAAACCCCCGACCAGCACCGCTGGGTACAGCGGGGACAGATGTACCTGCGGCGGGAGGAGCTCCCAGAACTGGCCGACGGTGTGTGGCGAGCCCACCGCGATGCCGAGTAGGCCACCCAGCATGGCGATACCAACCTGGACTCCCACCCCGGTCAGTAACCCGACGAGCACGGTGCACAACAGGGAATCGGCGAGGAAGCCAAGCCTGAAGATACGTGCCAACAGCAGCAGGCCCGCCGTGAGCAGGGCAACCACGGCGACCAGGTCCATGTAATGCGCGCTCTCGGTGGCAGCCATGCCGGACAACCCGCTGACGAAGTTGGGGGTGGTCGCCGAGTCCGCCGCCACCACCAAGTGCCGCGAGGAGCCGACGACCGCGAAGGCGACCAGGGGCAGGAACACGGTGTAGAGCCCGGTGACCACAGGCGTGCCAGCGATGCGCATGTAGCCGAGCACCTGGAGAATGTTCATGGACACCTGGGTGACGCCGCCCAGGGCATTGCGGAGCGCTCCGCGCAGGCACTGGGGCCGCAGGCCGTTGAATAGCCTCAGCCCCATCGCCAGACTCCGGCACCGCCAACAGTACTTGCGGCGGACCGCCCGAGCGCGCTTCTGTGCCATCCTAGGCCCTGGTCCAATGCTTGCGGGTAGCGTCCGGACCAGCCATCGGGTCGCCGGAATGTCCCTACTCGCCCGGCCCGGCATCGGCCGGGCTGGTTCCCCGGAACCCCTGCTCTTGTTCCGCCGCGTGGTACTTGGCGCGGATCTGCGCCAAGTCTACCCGGGTCGGTGGGAGCTTGAGGTTCATATCCTCCATCGTGTCGACGATGATCCGGGAGATCGCGAGATTGCGAAACCACTTGTGGTTGGCGGGGATCACGTACCAGGGCGCGTGCTTGGTGCTGGTCTGCTCCAAGGCGTCCTGGTAGGCATCAACATAGTCGCTCCACAGTTCGCGCTCTGAGTAGTCCGACTCGCTGATCTTCCAGTTGCGCGCCGGGTCCTCTAGGCGCTGTTTGAAACGAGCAAGCTGCTCGTCGGGGCTGATGTGCAGAAAGAACTTCAGGATGCGCGTGCCGTTTTGCCTCAGGGTCCGCTCGAAGTCGTTGATCATCGTGTAGCGCTTGGACCACACCGACTTAGGCGCGAGCTTGTGCACCCGCACCACCAGCACATCTTCGTAGTGCGAACGGTTGAAGATGACCACCTCCCCTTTCCCTGGTGTGCGCTGGTGGGCACGCCAGAGGAAATCGTGGGCGGCCTCGATAGGGGTCGGCTGCCTGAAGCCGACGACCGCCGTCCCCTGCGGGTTCATGCCACTGAACAGGTGCCGCACGACGCCGTCCTTGCCGGCGGCATCCAGAGCTTGGAGCACGACGAGCAACGACTGCTCGGCGTTGGCGTAGAGGAGGTACTGGAGGGCATCCATGCGCGCAACATGCCTCTGGGTCTCCGCCAGTGCCTCCTCGCGGGACTCCGGCCCGCCGGTGTCGGAAGGATTGATCTTGGCCAGGCGGACCTTCTGGCCAGGCTCGACGACGAATTGCTTGCGGTGGTTCATCTCGGCGCCTCGTGATGATAAACGGCTGGCCGTGCCCCGGCGCGAACTGTTCTGAGAGGATTTCGCGGAATACCCTGAGCGCAAACAGTGATCGACGCCGAAGGCCAGCCGGCCGTGGCAGCGGCGCCCTCGCCGTGACCTGCCGTCTGCTAGAGGGGGAGCGGGCGCCC
>JALOPK010000271.1 GCA_025453925.1 Candidatus Eiseniibacteriota bacterium
AACCCCGACGTAGAACGGCCCGACGAAACCCGCGTAGTAGACCATCACATTCGGACTGCCGCTGCCGAAACGCGTGATGATCAGATACTCCCATTGGGCGTTGGGATGGACCTGGGTATCGGCGAATCCGCCGAAATAGTCGCTACCACCGCCGCCAGGGGGATTGGCATCGATGGCAACCTGGACCTGGGGCGCGCCGTCGCCGGTCGCCTGGTCGGGGATGTTGGCCATCCGGGCCAGGAAGTACAGGAACTCCTGGTCCGCGGTGACGCGGAACAGCACGAGATCCACGCGGGTGTCAGGCGCGGCAAAATCGGTCCGCTCATCGGTGACACCGTCAATCCAGATGTACTCCCCGATCGGGCCAGCGCCCCGGCAGACGTGACCCAGGTTAACCTGCCCCGCAGTCACCAAGGGCCAATCCGCGGCACTGCCGTCGACCACGATGGGATGCGCCCGGCAGGGCATCGGGACCAGAGCCAGCCCGACCGCGACGACCATGAGGACTGTTCGGAGCATACGTCTCCTCCTGTGGATTGGGATAGACACCACGAACACCTTACTCCATTGGCGGACATTAGCGCGGAGGCATGCGGGGCGCAAGTCCCACTCGAGATGGTGCGAGGGGCGCCCCGCGCCGCGAGCCGCATCGAGCCGGCAGGATGCCGAATGCCCGTCGGAGCTCCCGCTGAGTCATCCCGCGGTCGCCACCTTCCGGGTCCACCCCACCGCACGGGCAATCATGCGTGCGACGATCCGCCGGCCCTTTTCTGCCGTGGCTGCCGACGGGTAGCCCTGGCACCCGGGGGAGCCGGGAATCGGCCCGGTGAGCCGGTGGGAGAGGTAGGGTTCGAACTCCTCGAATGGCGTCTCGAAATCCCGGATCCGATCAAGGCGTACGCGTTCGGGGAACAGGTGAAGCATGACCGACGTCTCCGCTTCGTCGGCGTGGCGGGCGCCAGACTGCCGTTCCAGGATGTCGGCCAACTCGATGTCGTACAACTCCAGCACTCGCACGGCCTCGTGGGCGTCCCGGAGTGCCTGAAGGTGGAACGGATCACCGTGGGCCGACAGCACGAGGACGCGCCGGAAACCTTGGGCCGTCCACCATCGGACGATCGACCTCAGACTGCCCTGCAGATCGGAGGCCGTGAGGCTGGTCGAGCCCGGGAAGACCCGATCGCACGGCAGGCCGATGCCGTAGTTGAGGGTCGGGGCTACCAGGAACCCGGTCTCCTCCGCCACCCGATGGGCGACATGCTCCGCGGTCATGGTGTCGGTGCCGAGGGGCAGATGCGTGCTGTGTTGCTCGCACATACCCGCGGGCAGGAGCAACGCATCGTGGGATGCCAGGTAGTCCCGCGCGTCCTCCCAGGTCATATCAATCAACCGCATGTCTCCTCCCGGACTGGTTATCCGCGGCCGGTCATGTAGTTTCCTGTCGGTGACGAACAGCCAGTCACCAGCGGATAGACGTCTCCATTGAGCATCGCCGCCCGGCCGATCATGGCGGACCGTGCCGCGCAACATGCCGGTGCCGAACGGGCGCATGGCGGCAGTCTAGGGCGCGCGGCGCCGGTCCACAACGATGAACCCGCAATGGGAAGAGGAGAAACAGGATGGAACTGCAACGACTGCAGGAGATCGTTCGACTCCTGGAAGGCGAGGAGCCGGTCGTGATCGTGCAGCCCCTGATGAGAGAGGGATCAGTCCCCACCCCCGTGGGAGCGCTGATGATCGTGCATGAAGACGGGATGAGCGGCACGGTAGGGGGCGGCACGCTGGAGGCTCAGGCCGCATCGGCGGCCCGCCGGGTTCTCGGATCGGGCCGGCATGCCCTCCTTGCCACTTCAATGGACGCGACACTCGCGGCCGGAGACGACATGCTCTGCGGCGGGCACGTGACCCTGCTGCTGGAGTCCGTAGCGCCCGATCAGGCTCCGGCATGGGCGGCGGCGGAAGCAGGCGTCAGGCGCGGTGGGGAACTGGCCTGGCGGTGCGTCGTTTCCGATGCCGTCCCCACGCGAGTGGCAAGGAGCCTCTTGACGATCGACCAGGGCCAACCCGTGAGTGCGCAGGTTGATGAGGCGCGGGCGGCCGGGGTTCCTGTGGTACGGCGGACGGATCAGGGGTTCGACATGATTGACCCCATAGTGATGCCGGACATGATGCTCGTCTTCGGCGCCGGCCATGTGGCCCAAGCGCTGGTGCCAATCGCCGCCGGTCTCGGGTTTCGCTGCGTGGTGGTCGACGACCGCGCTGACTACGCGTCGCACGACCGGTTCCCGGCGGCGCACCGGCTCGTGGTGGAGGATCCCGCTGCCGCCGTCGCCGGCCTCCCCGCGGGACCACAGGTCTGGGCGGTGATCATGACGCGTGGGCACAAGGATGACGCCCGTGTGCTGGCGCGGCTGACGGAGAGATCGTATCGCTACGTCGGGATGATGGGATCGTCGCGGAAGAAGACGATCATCTGGGAGCAGCTCGAAGCCGAGGGGGCTCCCCTATCGGCGCTCTCGGCCGTGCATTGCCCCATCGGATTGGCCATCGGCGGAACATCCCCGCAGGAGATCGCCGTATCCATCGCGGCCGAACTGGTCGCGGTGCATTACGGACGAACGCTGGCGGCGGTGGATGAACGGGGAAGCTGATCTCTCGCAGGGCACCGCGCGCACACTGCCGGATACCGAATCAGACTCCCCGGCATCCCTCCCGCGACCGAATCAGGCCTTCGCGCAGAGCGGGGGGCTCGCTGTCCGCCGGGCCAACCATGGCAACAGTCGGATCCTGCTCCCAGAACAGGCTCCGGGCGATATCCGTGACCTGCTCAAGTTTGACATCGTCGATCGCCGCCAGTGTCTCATCCAATCCCATATGGGTGCCGAAGTACATCTCGTGGGTGGCGAGCCGGGTCATCCGTGCCGAAGTGCTCTCCTGGGAAAGCACCAAAGCGCCTTTGATCTGCTCCTTGGCTTCGGCCAGCTCGTCAGTGGTGATCCCATCCGCGCAGACCTGGTCGAGCTCATGGGCCAGCAGCGCCGATGCATCGGTGAGACGGGAGGGATCGGTGGCGAAGTACACGCCAAGCATCCCCGTGTCCCGCATCTGCGATACGTGGGAGTACACCGAGTAGACCAGGCCATGATTCTCACGGATGGTCTGGAACAGACGGGAACCCATGCCGCCGCCAAGGGCGGCGTTGTACACCAGCAGGGGAAATCTGGTCTCGGCCAACGCGCCGTCGGTACGGGCACCCAACAGCAGATGCACCTGGGCCAGCGGCCGCTGCTCGATGACGAGGCGCTCCCGCGCGGCGGATAGTGACGGCATGATGCCTTGGGCGCCGCCGTTCTCGCCGAAAACCAGCCAGCGATCCAACAAGCCCCGCAATTCGTCGGGATCGACACGTCCGGCCGCCGCCACGGTGATGGTGCCGGGCGTGTAGCGACGTCGCCAGAAGGCGCGCACCCCCTCCGAAGTCATCCCGTTCACCGACTCCCTGCTGCCCAGGAGTCCCGTGCCGATGGGGTGATTGGGCCACAGGCCCCGCGCCATGATCTCGTGAACGAGATCTTCAGGGGTATCCTCCAGGTCGCTGATCTCCTCCAGCACCACCCCCTTCTCCTTGGCAAGCTGATCCTCGTCGAACACGTAGTGCAGGATCAGGTCGGCAAGGACATCGACGGCGATTCCCAGGTGATCGTCGAGCACCACCGCGTAGTAGCAGCAGAACTCCTTCTCGGTGAAGGCGCCCAGGCTGCCGCCTCGCCCTTCGATATCCCTGGCGATCTCCCGCGCGGTGCGGCGCGACGTCCCCTTGAAGACCAGGTGTTCGAGGAGGTGCGCGAGGCCTTGCTCATGCTCCTCCTCGAACGCGCCGCCGGCTTCAACCCAGCAACCAACGGCAACACTGCGGACGTGGTCCATCGGCTCGCAGACGACTCTGGTGCCGTTCGCCAGCGCGATGCGGCTGATGCCGCTGGTCATGGGGCTCGACTACCGGCGGCGGGGTGGTCTGCGGTCACCGCCAGGACGGGGACCACGCCGCTCGGGACGAGGCATATCCTCCGGGGCGTCCGCGGGCCGGGCGAAGAGCGCCTTCCGGCTCAGATCAACCCTGCCCATCTCATCAATCCCGATGCACTGCACCGTGACTTCCTCGCCTTCCTGGACCACGTCCTCGACCTTGCCGACGCGGTAGTGCTCCAGTTGGGAAATGTGGACCAGACCTTCTTTCCCGGGCAGGTACTCGACGTAGGCGCCGAAGTTCGTGATCCGCTTCACCTTGCCCGTATAGGTCTTGCCGACCTCGGCTTCCTGCACGATGCGCTCGATCCACTCCCGGGCCTTCAGGCTGCACGCCTCGTCCACCGCGGCGATCGTCACACGGCCATCGTCCTCGATGTCGATCTTGGCGCCAGTCTCGTCGGTGATCTGCCGGATGTTCTTGCCCCCCGGGCCGATGATCTCACCAATCTTGGAGGTCTTCACCTTGAGAATCGTGATTCGAGGTGCATAGGGCGAGAGATTACCCCGGGCAACGGAGAGGGTACGGTCCATGGTGTCGAGGATCCTGAGTCGCGCCGACTGCGCCTTCTGCAGCGCCTCGGCGATTTCGTCGATTCCGATGCCGGTGGTCTTGATGTCCATCTGACATGCGGTGATGCCGTCACGGGTGCCCGCGATCTTCAGATCCATGTCGCCGAGGTGATCCTCATCGCCGAGGATGTCGGTCAGGATTGCGGCGCGGCCGCCTTCCTTGATCAGTCCCATGGCGATTCCCGCCGTGGCCGACCGGACCGGCACGCCCGCGTCCATGAGGGCCAGTGATCCCGCGCAGACCGTCGCCATGGAGGATGACCCGTTCGACTCAAGGATGTCCGACACGATCCGGACAGTGTAGGGAAACACGTCCTCGGCGGGAATGGTCGGTTCGATGGCCCGTTCAGCGAGAGCCCCGTGGCCGATCTCACGCCGGCCGGGGCCTCGATTGGGGCGCACCTCGCCCACGCTGTAGGACGGGAAGTTGTAGTGCAGCATGTAGCTCTTGTAGCTCTCTCCGCCGCGTGACCGTCGTGAGACTCTGGGTCTGCCCACGGGTGAAAAGCGCGGAACCGTGAACCCGCGGGAGAACTCCCACCTCGCAGGTGATCTGCCGGATGTCGTCGGTGCCGCGGCCGTCCAGCCGGACGCGGTCGTCGACGACCATGCGACGCACCAGATCGTACTCAAGGTCAGCGAGGAGTTGCGCCACGTGCCGTTCTGAGCCCGGTGACTCCTGCTCGATGGCCGCCTGCACACCCTGGCGGACCGCTTCCAGAGCCGCACGCCGGGCGGCCTTGTCGCGGATGGCGATCGCCTCGCGCATGCCTCGGGATGCAAGTTCCGTGACGCGGTTCTTCAACTCCGGAGCCGGCTTGATGGCGACAAACCCCACCTTGGGCTTGCCGACGCGGGCCACGAGGCCCTCCTGGAGGGCGACGAGTTCCTTGATGGGCCCATGGGCGAACGCCAGGGCTCCGGCGAGATCGTGCTCGCTGATTTCCCGGGCTCCCCCCTCCACCATGACCAGCGCATCCTTGGAGCCTGCAACCACGAGATCTAGGACGCTCTCCTCCTGCTGCGAGAATAATGGATTCAGCACGAATGCCCCATCGATGAGTCCAACTCGCACGGCCGCAATGGGACCAAGGAACGGAATCGAGCTGATGGACAGTGCCGCGGAGGCGCCAATGAGGCCCAGCACGTCGGCCGCATTCTCCTGATCCGAGGACAGCACGGTGCAGTAGATCTGCGTCTCCCGGCGAAAACCCTCGGCGAAGAGGGGCCGAATGGGCCGGTCGATCAGCCTGGCGCTCAAGACCTCGGCCTCCTTGGGTTTTCCTTCCCGTTTGAAGAAACCCCCAGGGATGCGACCGATGGCGTATGCTTTCTCGCGATAGTCAACGGTGAGCGGGAAGAAATCCTGATCTTCCACGTCTTTGTCTGCAGCGACAACGGCAACCATGACAACGGTATCGCCGTATCTCACAAGAACTGCCCCATCAGCCTGTCGCGCAACGCGACCAGTCTCGATCGACAGCTCTCGTCCAGCTAGTTCCAACTGTACCTTTTCCATACTACTCCTTTACCGCCGCAGGCCGAGTTCTGCAACAATCGCTCGGTACCGGGCGACATCTTTCCACTTGAGGTAGTCAAGCAA